>NZ_WUEI01000007.1 GCF_012911025.1 Azoarcus sp. TTM-91
CCCACTTCACCCCCCTGCGCCGCCAGCAACTCCCTGAACAGCGGCGAGGACTGCGCCAGCGCCCAGGCGCTGCCGACCGCCTCGATGCGGCCGGCGCGCATCAGGATCACCTCGTCGAAGCGGTCCAGCAGATGCAGCCTGTGCACCGAGGACACCACCGCCGCTTCGCCGAAATGGCGGAACAGGCGCTGGTACACCCGCGCTTCGGATTCCGGGTCCAGGCTGCTGGTCGGCTCGTCCAGCAGCAGCAGCGCGCTGCCTTCCGCCGCCAGCACCCCGCGCGCCAGGGCCAGCCGCTGGCGCTGGCCGCCGGACCAATTGGCGCCGCCTTCCGCCACCCGCGTGTCCAGCCCCATGCCCAGGCCAGCGACCAGGGTGTCGGCGCTGGCGGAATACAGCGCGGCGGCGATGGTTTCCGGCGCGGCGCTTTCGCCCATCGCCAGGTTCTCCTCCAGCGTGCCGTCGAACATCTCCGCCTGCTGGGGGATCAGGGTGGCGAAGCTGCGCAGGCTGTCGCCGGGCTGGTCCACCGCCTCGCCGTCCAGCAGCAGCATCCCGCTGCCGGCACGGTCCAGGCCGGCGAGCAGGCGCAGCAGCGTGGTCTTGCCGGCGCCGCTGGGGCCGACCAGCGCATAGCGGCGGCCGCGTTGCAGGGTCAGCGCGTCTATCTCCACCCCGGCACCGTGCGAGGCGGCATAGGCGAAGTGCAGCCCTTCCAGCTTCAGCTCGCGCCAGCCGTGGATGGCGGGCGCGCCGGCATCCTGCGCCGAGGGCGCCGCCAGCAGCGGTGCGGCCGCGGCATAGTCGGCGCGCTGGCGCGCCAGTGACTGGAAGTGGGCGGCGATAGCGGTGATCACGCCGCCGGCCTGCTGGGCGTACTCGTACACCATGAACACCTTGCCGAGCGCAATGCCGCCGCCGGCGCCGCCCGCCTCCATCGCATACACCGCCACCAGCACGCACCACAGCAGGCTGGCGAGCAGGTCCACCGAGCACCACTTGGCTTCGTTCAGCACGATGCTGCGCTTGAGCGGGCC
The DNA here is from genome assembly GCF_012911025.1 of Azoarcus sp. TTM-91. Taxonomy (GTDB): domain Bacteria; phylum Pseudomonadota; class Gammaproteobacteria; order Burkholderiales; family Rhodocyclaceae; genus Azoarcus. The sequence goes on from NZ_WUEI01000007.1 coordinate 1,038, forward strand.
GAACACATCGGCGAGCCGCGAGGCGATCAGCCGCGCCGCGCCGCCACCGCGGCGCAGCGCCAGCACCGAGAACACATTGCCGAGCACATCCACCAGCGCGGCGGTGTAGCGGCGCTCGGCGCGGTTCTCGTCCACCGCCAGCCGCATCATGCTGCGGTCGAAACGGGTGATGAGCAGCCCGATCAGCCCATAGCCGACCACCGCGACCACGCCCACCAGCGGCGAGATCAGGCACAGCGCGACGATGGGGCCGACCAGCCGCACCGTGTTCTGCAGGTAGATGAACTGGCTCTGGGCGAAGTCGTACAGCGCATGGCTGCTCTGCTGCACCCGGTGGGTGGTTTCGCCGGAGTGGTGGCGCTCGTGCCAGGCCAGCGGCGCGCCCACCAGCCGCCCCACCAGCAGGCCGGACAGCCGCTCCCTCACCCTGAGGGCGACATTGCGCTCCAGGATGCGTCCCGGCCCGTGCAGCAGCCAGCTGGCGGCGATGGCGGCGAACACCAGCGCCAACCAGCGCCCGGCGCCGGCCAGTCCGTCCAGGCCGCCGTGCTGGATGGCGTCTATCGCCTTGCCCGCCAGCCAGGGCACGCCCAGTTTGAACAGCTGCGACGCCAGCAGCAGCAGGAAGGCCCACAGGATGAGGTGGCGCGCGCCAGCGGCGTGGTGCCACAAGGCACGGTAGAGGGCCCCCAGGCTGACCGGCGTTTCCGGCGGCGGCGCGCTCGCCTCGGCGATGCCGCCGGGCGGGGGCCTCTCCCCCACGATGGCAGCGGCGGGGTCGGCGGAAATCGGCTCTGACATGGTGTTTTGTCCTTGTTGTTCCAAGTTGGCCGGCAGCCTTGCCCGGCCGGGCAAGGCTCTCTACGAAGGCCGCGGCCCGCTGGTGCCAAAGCGGGCTTGCCGGCGGTATTGCGGCATACGCCAGCAGATCATGCCGGGTCGCCGGGTCGCCGGGTCGCCGGGTCGCCGGGTCGCCGGACCGCCGTAACCGGCCGTAATACATCCGGCGCCGCAGCCGATTGTCGCGGCCCTCGGCGGCTCGCTATTCTCGCGCGGCACGCCTCATCCTGCTCATCGCGCCTGGAGTTCCCATGTCATTACCCCGTCCGCAAGGCAGCACACCGCTGCGCCTGGCTCCCCGGATTGCCGCCGCCCTGCTTGCCGCCCTCGCCCTCCTCGGCGGCACGCCACCGGCCGAAGCCGGCCGCCTGCGCGAGGCACTGGAGGCAAGGCGGGCGGAACGGGCCGGCGCCGCGGCGGACGACGCCCTGGCCGGCGAGGTGGACGAACGCCCGGCGAGCGCATCCGCCCTGCCGGCTGGCAGCCAGGTGCTGCACGACCTCGCCTACGGCACCGCAAGCCGGCAGAAGCTGGACGTCTATCTGCCTCCCGCGGCCAGCGGCAGCGGGCCGGCGGCCATCGTGCTGATGGTGCATGGCGGCGGTTGGCGGCTGGGCGACAAGGCCGCGGACCGGGTGGTTGCCAACAAGGCCGCCCACTGGCTGGCGCAAGGCGTGGTCTTCGTCTCGATCAACTACCGGCTGCTGCCACAGGCGGAGCCGCTGGCGCAGGCGGAGGACGTCACCCGCGCCCTGGCCTACGTCCAGGCTCAGGCCGGTGAGTGGCATGCGGACCCGCAGCGGCTGGTATTGATGGGGCACTCCGCCGGCGCCCACCTCATCGCCCTGCTGTCCGCCGATCCGGCGCGGGCCATCGCGCTGGGCGCTCGCCCCTGGGCTGGCAGCGTGGCCCTGGACAGTGCGGCGCTGGACCTGGTCCAGCTCATGGAAGGCCGCCATGCCAGGCTCTATGACCGCGCCTTCGGCGCCGACCCGGCCACCTGGCGCGCCGCCTCGCCGCAACATCACCTGAGCACCCAGGCCGTACCCATGCTGCTGGTCTGCTCCACCCGCCGGGCGGACGATCCCTGCGCCCAAGCGAACCGCTATGCGGCCGCGGCCAAGACCCTGGGCGTGCGCACCGAGATCCTGCCGCAGCCACTGAGCCACGGCGACATCAACGGCCAGCTCGGCCTGCCCGGCGCCTACACGGCGGCGGTGGATGGTTTCCTCTCTTCACTGCCCGGCTTCCGCAGCGGGCCTTGAGCGCCATTTTATGTAGCACAAGAAACAAATAATTCGTCGTAAACCCTTCAAAGCCCATAAGCCTCTCAGCAAGCAAATAAGCCAATATTCAGCATTTACACGGCATTTATCCGGCATTAGTCGCCGCCAATCGATATATATATAAATTGGCATACATAATGCTCTTGCCCGTGGGACATGCGGTGCCATGCGCCGGCATGCAGCGCCCGCGGCTGCGAAATCCTTCGCCCGCGGCCGCGTTCTCCCACTCGCGCACAAGGATCAACCTGTGAGAAAAACCCTAGTGGCCGCGCTCCTCGCCGCCGGCCTTGCGGGCAGCGCCCATGCCCAGTCCAACGTCACCATCTACGGCCTGGTCGACTACGGCGCCACCTATGTCAAGGCGAGCGGCCAGGACAGCCGCCAGGCCATCGACAGCGGCACCAGCGCCGGCTCCCGCCTGGGCTTCCGCGGCACCGAAGACATCGGCAACGGCACCAAGGTCGGCTTCGTCTACGAGATGGGCATGAGCCCGGACTCCGGCTCCGCCTTCACCTTCAGCAACCGTGCTTCCTGGGTGAATGTGGTCAGCAGCCTGGGCGAGATCCGCGTCGGCCGCCAGGATGGTCTTGGCTTCGGCTGGTTGTCGGCGGTTTCGCCCTTCGGCACCACCTACGGTCAGGCCTCAATGAACACCCTGTTCGGCTACAGCCAGATCAGCAACCGCCTGAGCAATGCGCTGTTCTACTACTCGCCGAATCTCGGTGGCCTGGATTTCGCGCTGGGCTACAGCGGCAACATCACCGACGATGAAACCGTGGAAAACGACAGCGACCAGCGTGCCCTCAACGCCGGCCTGCGCTACAAGAATGGTCCGCTGCTGGCAATGCTGGTGTATGAGCAAAAGAACTACGCCAACAACCTCAGCTCCACCGGCCGCGACAATGCCAAGAGCCTGGCGCTGGGCGGCACCTACGACTTCGGCGCGGTCAAGGTGCATGCTGCCTATGGTCAGCTGCGCAAGCGCAACTACGTCAGCAGCGCCGAAAAGGAAAAGTCCTGGCTGGTGGGCCTGAGCGCCCCTATCGGTCAGAACGGCAGCCTGTTCGGCACCTACCAGCACAATAAGGGCCGCAACGAGAACGTCTACGGCGCTGCGCAAGACGATGCCGTCCGCGGCTTCGCGCTGGGTTACACCCACAAACTGTCCAAGCGCACCAACCTGTACGTGTTCGGCAGCCGCTACAACGACACCCCGTTGCCCTTCACTGGCACTGAAAACGGCACGGCGCCGGTCGGTACCGGGGCAGCGGCCGGCGGCCCGGTCGACCAGAACCAGTTCGGCGCCGGCATCGTGCACCGCTTCTGATTCTGTAGTGCATCTCCTCTAGTTGGACCCGTGGTGGTCCTTTAGCCCGACAGGTCGCCGAACAGGCTGATCTGCCGGGCTTTTTTGCCTTCGCCCTCGTCGGCATCGTCCTCGCCTTCGGCGAAGCGCAGGCCGACGCCCAGCAGGCGTACCGGCAGCCCGCGGCGGGCATGACCCTCCTCCAGCAGACGCAGCCAGGTGGCGACATCCGGCCCGCTGGCCGCGCACTCGACGGTGGTCTGGGAGAAATCGGCGAACTTGATCTTCACCACCGCCTTGGTCACCGGCCGGCGCGCCTGGGTGCGCTCGAAGCGGCGGGCGAATTCCTCCATCAGCGCAGGCAGCGCGGCGCGGCAGGCGGCAAGATCGGGCAGATCGATGACATAGGTGGTTTCCACCGAGATGGACTTGCGGATGCGGTCCGGCTTCACCTCGCGCTCGTCGATGCCGCGGCACAGGCGGTGCAGGCCGGCGCCGAAGCTGCCGAAATGGTGGGTGAGGTCGGCCAGGCTCCAGGCGCGCAGATCGCCGCAGGTGTGCACGCCCAGGCGGGCCAGCTTGGATGCGGTGACCTTGCCGACGCCGAAGATCTTCTTCACCGGCAGCGCAGCGACGAAGGCATCCACCTCCTGCGGGCGGACGACGAACTGGCCGTCCGGCTTGTTCCAGTCGCTGGCCACCTTGGCGATGAACTTGTTCGGCGCGATGCCGGCGGAGGCGGTGATTCCGACCTCGTCGCGGATGCGGCCGCGTATCTCCTCCGCCATCCGCGTCGCCGAGCCCTGGCAGCGGTCCACGCCGGTCACATCCAGGTAGGCCTCGTCCAGCGACAGCGGCTCCACCAGCGGCGTGTAGTCGCGGTAGATGGCGAGGATGAGGCGGGAGGCGGCGCGGTAGCGCTCGAAGTCCGGCGGAATCAGCAGCAGCTGGGGACAGAGTTGCAGCGCGCGGGCGGTGGACATGGCCGAATGCACGCCGAAGGCGCGCGCCTCGTAGTTGCAGGTGGCGACCACGCCGCGGTGCTCCGCCCGGCCGCCCACCGCCAGCGGCCGGCCGCGCAGCGTGGGATCGTCGCGCATCTCCACCGAGGCGTAGAAGCAGTCGCAATCGCAATGGATGATCTTGCGCTGGCTCACCGCCCGCTCCGGCTCGGCCGCCAAAACAAGAAAGCCCGCTGCGGGGCGGGCTTTTGCGTCGCTGCGCGGGCTGGCCGCAAGGGCTTACTCCGTGTCCGGCGCCGCCCGACGCACACGGCGGTTGCGCACCGCTTCGGCCAGCACGTCCAGCACCGTCAGGCTGTCTTCCCAGCCGATGCAGGCGTCGGTGATGCTCTTGCCGTACTCCAGCGCCACGCCCGGCTTGAGGTCCTGCCGGCCTTCCTTGAGGTGGGATTCCACCATCACGCCGATGATGCGGTCTTCGCCGGCGGCGATCTGCCCGCCGACGTCGCGTGCCACCGCCACCTGCAGCTGGTGCTGCTTCTGGCTGTTGGCGTGGGAGAAGTCGATCATGACCTTACCCGGCACGCCGGAGGCGGCCAGCTCCTTGCAAGCGGCGTCCACGCTGGCGGCGTCGTAGTTGGGCGCCTTGCCGCCGCGCAGGATGGCGTGGCAATCCTCGTTGCCGCGGGTGGACACGATGGCGGAATGACCGGCCTTGGTCACGCTGAGGAAATGGTGCGGCGACTGCGCCGCCTTGATCGCATCCACCGCGATGCGCACATTGCCGTCGGTGCCGTTCTTGAAGCCCACCGGACACGACAGGCCGGAAGCCAGCTCGCGGTGCACCTGGCTCTCGGTGGTGCGCGCGCCGATGGCGCCCCAGCTGATGAGATCGGCGATGTACTGCGGCGTGATCATGTCGAGGAACTCGGTGCCGGCCGGCAGGCCCAGCTCGTTCACTTCCCACAACAGCTTGCGCGCCAGGCGCACGCCCTCGTTGATGGCGAAGCTGCCGTCGAGGTAGGGGTCGTTGATCAGGCCTTTCCAGCCGACGGTGGTGCGCGGCTTCTCGAAATAGACGCGCATCACGATGAGCAGGTCGTCCTGCAGGCGGTCGGCCTCGGCCTTGAGCTTGCGGGCATATTCCAGCGCGGCGTCGGCGTCATGGATGGAGCAGGGGCCGATCACCACCAGCAGGCGGTCGTCGGCGCCGTAGAGGATGCGATGGATCGCGCTGCGCGCCGCGAACGCCGTCTCCGCCGACTTGGGAGTGGCCGGAAACTCGCGCAGCACATGGGCGGGCGGAACGAGTTCCTTGATCTCCTTGATACGGACATCGTCGATATGAATCCGGATTGAGGCAGTCATGGCGAAGCTCTTGGCAGGTACGGGCGGAAGCCGTCGATTCTAGCGAATTTTCATGGCCGCCGAGACCGGCTCAATGTTGCAGTGCGAAAAAAAACGGTGCTAAGGTGCCCCTCCAATCAACGAATCCCGGGGAGATGAAACATGCCCCCCCTGTTCGATTTCATCGCCGATGCGCTGATCTTCGTTCTTGTTCCCTGGGCCGTCTGGCGCCTTCTCGGCCGCTCGCTTCCCCTCGCGGTCCTGCCCATCCTCATCGGCCTCGGCCTTGCCGCCGCCGGCCTGAAACCCACCTCGCTCGGCGTCCCCTCCGCGCTTGGCGACCAGCTCGGCTGGATAGGCGTGCTGCTGCTCGCCTTCAGCGCCGGCCTGGAAATGCGCCTGTCGGACGAGGAGCAGACCGCCCGCAGCCCGTCGCTGCCGATCTCGCGGCTGGCCACCAGCGCCGCCGCCGCGCTGGCCCTGCCCTTCGTCGTCGGCACCCTGGCCGCCTACTACCACTTCAACCAGCTCCCCGGCTGGACGGCGCCGCGCGGCGAAGGCTGGCTGGGCGCGCTCGCCATCGGTCTCTGCGTGGCGGTGAGCGCGCTGCCGGTACTGATCGGCATCGTGCGCGAGCTCAATCCCCTGCAGCGCCCCTACGGCCAAGTCGCGCTCGGCGTGGCGGTGATAGACGACGCGGTGCTGTGGATAGGCCTCGCCCTGCTGCTGTTCGCCGCCAACGGCAGCGCTGCCCTGAGCAAGTGGGACGGCACCGAACTGCTCGCGGTGGGCATCCTGGTGGCGCTGGCCATCGTCGGCATGCACGCGCAAAAACGCGAAGGCCTGCCGCCGCGCTGGGTGATCTGGGCGATGGCGGCGCTCTTCCTCGCCGGCGGCGCCTGGGCCAGCTCCCAGCTCGGCCTGCACGCCCTGCTCGGCGCCTACTTCGGCGGCGCCATGATGGCGCCCAAATGGGTACGCCTGCTGCCGCCGGAACAACTGGGCCGTGTCGCCCTGTTCGGCCTCGCGCCGCTGTTCTTCGGCCACAGCGGACTGCGCATCGACGGCGACGCCCTCACCTGGACCTCGCTGGTCGCCTCGCTGGGCCTGCTGGCCTTGTCGGTGCTCACCAAGCTGGGCGCGGTCATCCTCTACCCCCCTTCGCCCGACCTCGACCGCCGCGAGGCGCTGGCGGTCGGCGCGTTGCTGCAATGCAAGGGGCTGATGGAGATCGTCGCCGCCACCATCCTGCGCGACCAGGGCCTGCTCTCCGAGCACGCCTATGCCGCCCTGGTGACCCTCGCGGTGCTATCCACCACCATGACCGGGCCGCTATTCCGCTTCTGCCTGGGAAAGGGCTGGATTCCCCGCGCTGACGCCGCGGCGGAGTGCCCTCGCCCGGGCAACTGAACAGCGGCACGGAAAAAAACGGAAGGAGCGGGAATAATCGCGGCTCACCGGCTGTTTACGCATTACCCCTGACCAAGAGGAGTAACGCCATGAGCCCGACCCGTTCCCTGCTTCTCACCACCAGCCTCGCCCTGCTCGCCGGCTGCGGCAGCATGCACGAGCAGCATCACGGCAGCGGCATGCACGACGCCATGCATGCCGCCCCCGCCAGCGCCCGCGACGGCGTCCTGGTCACCGCCGACGGCATGAGCCTGTACACCTTCGACCGCGACCCCGCCGACGCCAGCAAGAGCGCCTGCAATGGCCAGTGCGCGATGAACTGGCCGCCGCTGATGGCCCCCGCCGCCGCCATGGCGGGCGACGACTGGAAGCCGGTGACGCGCGACGACGGCAGCCGCCAGTGGGCCTACAAGGGCAAGCCGCTCTACCGCTGGGCGAAAGACCAGAAACCCGGCGACCGCAGCGGCGATGGCGCGATGGGCGTGTGGCACCTGGCGCGCCCGTGAGCACGCACTGAGCCGCCCCAGCCGGAATTCGTCCCCCACGCCGCCAGCCCGCCGCCCATGCCCTCCACCGACGCCCTGCTCGCCGAGATTCCGCGGCTGCGCCGCTACGCCCGCGCGCTGACCGGCGACGCCACCCGCGCCGACGACCTGGTGCAGGACACGCTGGAGCGGGCGCTGAACAAGTGGCGGCTGTGGCGGCCGGGCAATCTGCGCAACTGGCTGCTCACCACCATGCACCACGTCTTCATCAACCAGCTGGCCACCGAGAACCGGCTGCAATACCGCGACGCGGCCGAGTTGCCGGAAACGCCGGTAGCCCCCACCCAGGGCGACGGCCTGGCGCTGCGCGACCTTGGCCGCGCCCTGCAGGCCCTGCCGGCCGACCAGCGTGAAATCCTGCTGCTGGTCGGCCTGGAAGACCTGAGCTACGAGGAAGCCGCCCGCATCGTCGGCATCCCGCCCGGCACCGTGATGTCCCGCCTCTCCCGCGCCCGCGGCCGCCTGCGCGGCCTGCTGGCCGAAGGCGAAGCCCTGCCCGCCCATCTGAAGATCGTGAAATGAAGCCCGCCCCGATCAGCGAAGACGACCTCCACGCCTGGGCCGACGGCCGCCTGGAAGCCACCCGCCGCGCGGAGGTTGAAGCGTGGCTCGCCGAGCATCCACAGGAAGCGGCCGCGCTCGCCGCCTGGCGGCAGCAGAACGCACGGCTGCATGCCACCTTCGATCCGGTACTGGCGGAAGCCGTCCCGGCACGCCTGCGCGCCGCCGTGGCAGGCGAGCGCTGGCGCCCGCCGCGGGCGGCCGCCGCGCTCGGCTGGCTGGCCCTGGGCGCGGTGCTAGGCGCAATGTGGAACGCCCCCGGCTGGAACGCCCCCGGCGGCGCCCGCCATGCGGACGACCACGCCCAGCCGGCGGATGCGCTGATCGGGCTGCCGCGCCGCGCCGCCATCGCCCATGCCGTCTATGCCCCGGAGCAGCGCCACCCGGTAGAGGTGGGCGCGGACAACGAACAGCACCTGGTCGCCTGGCTGTCCAAGCGGCTGGGCACGCCGCTACGGGTACCGGAACTGGGCGCGCTGGGCTACCACCTGATGGGCGGCCGCCTGCTCGCCGCCGAGGCCGGCCCGGGCGCACAGTTCATGTACGACAACGCCGCCGGCGAGCGGCTGACGCTGTACGTCAGCGCCGCCCGCTCCGGCGACACCGCCGCCAGCCTCCCCAGCTTCCGTTTCGCCGAGGAAGAAGGCATCAGCGTGTTCTATTGGGCGGAAAACGGCTTCGCCTACGCCCTCTCCGCCCGCCAGCCCCGCGCCGCCCTGCTGCCGGTGGCCGATGCGGTGTATCGGCAGCTGGCGCCCTGAACTGCCCTCACCGCAGCCCACTTTGCCACCCGGCACCCACCTCCGTCACGGCGCTGAACCCGACGTCGCTGATATCGTCTCAATCACAGCGGCCACCAAGACCGCACCACCTCCCAACGGCCCCAACATGCTGATCAAACGCCCCACCGACATCTCGCCCTCCGAGATCACACCCCGTTCCCTGTTCGAGCAGCGCCGCCACTTCCTCCTCGGCGCCAGCAGCGCGCTCGCCGGCGCCGCCCTGTGGGCCGCGCTGCCGCGCAGCGGCCATGCCGCCAGCCGGCTGCCGGCCTATGCGCCCTCGCCCTTCAGCACCAGCGAGGAAAAGACGCCGCTGAAGGCGGTCACCACCTACAACAATTTCTACGAGTTCGGCACCGACAAGAGCGACCCGGCGGAGAACGCCGGCAAGATGTCGGTGCAGCCCTGGACCGTGCGCGTCGAGGGCCTGGCCGGCAAACCGCGCACCTTCGGCATCGAGGAGTTGCTGAAGCTGGCGCCGCTGGAGGAACGCATCTACCGCCTGCGTTGCGTGGAGGGCTGGTCCATGGTGATTCCCTGGGTGGGGCTGCCGCTGGCGGCGCTGCTGAAACAGGTGGAGCCGCTGGGCAGCGCCAAGTATGTGGAGTTCGTAACCCACTACGATCCGGCCATCATGCTGCGCCGGCCGGTGCTCAGCTGGCCCTATGTGGAAGGCCTGCGGCTGGACGAGGCACTGCATCCGCTGACGCTGCTGGCGGTAGGCCTGTACGGCGACGTGCTGCCCAACCAGAATGGCGCGCCGGTCCGACTGGTGGTGCCGTGGAAGTACGGCTTCAAGAGCGCCAAATCCATCGTCGCCATCCGCCTGGTGGAAAAACAGCCGCGCACCTCATGGAACCGCGCGGCGGCGGATGAATACGGCTTCTACTCGAATGTGAACCCGGAGGTGGCCCACCCGCGCTGGAGCCAAGCCACCGAGCGCCGCATCGGCGAGCTGCGCAAGCGGCCGACGCTGATGTTCAACGGCTACGGCGAGCAGGTGGCCGGGCTGTACCAGGGCATGGATCTGAAGGCGAATTACTGAGCACAGGCTCGCCCGCCCAAGCGCGGTGGCGAAGGCGGGCCGCAATGAAGCGAAACGCGGGCGCCCATATCCGCCACCGAGGAAACTAATGGCATCGATCGAAAGGGAAAAGCCCCTGAAACCCAGCCTGCGCACACCGCCGGCTGCCGCCATCACGGCAATCAAGCTGCTCGTCTTCCTGCTCTGTCTGCTGCCGGCCCTGCAGCTGCTGCTGGGCTGGCAGGCGGACACGCTGGGTGCCAACCCGGTGGAAACCATCACCCACGCCAGCGGCACCTGGACGCTGCGCCTGCTGCTGATCACCCTGGCGGTAACGCCGCTGCGCCGCCTCACTGGCCTGCACTGGCTGCTGCGGCTGCGCCGCATGCTGGGGCTGTTCGCCTTCGCCTGGGGGCTGGCCCACTTCGCCACCTACCTGTGGCTGGACCAGTTCTTCGACTGGGCGGCCATCGCCGCCGACATCCTGAAGCGCCCCTTCATCACCGTCGGCTTCGCCGCGCTGGTGCTGATGCTGCCGCTGGCGCTCACCTCCAACCGCCTGGCGGTGCGCCGCCTCGGCGGCCGGCGCTGGCAGGCGCTGCACCGCTCCACCTACGCCATCGCCATCCTGGGCGTGGTGCATTTCTGGTGGCTGGTGAAGGCGGACGTGCTGGAACCGGCGATCTACGCCCTCGTCCTCGCCGCGCTGTTGGGCATGCGCGCCTGGTGGCGGGAACTGGAGCGCCGCCGGCAGCTGGCCGCGGCGGTGCCGCAGGCGCGGGGCAACGGGCGGGTGGTGCGGATCGTGCCGAAGTGAGGCGGGCAGCGGGCTGAAGCCCAGGAGCATGGTCTACCGCTCTTCCGGACGGGATATCCACCGTTCGGCGGGAATTGGCGCCCCACTCTCCCCGCGCGGGGCGTAGGCGGAAAAAGCGACGCAATGCTTCGCCAGCCGCTCACTTCGCCCGGATCGCGCTCTTCGGCCGGAAGGCCTTGATCACCGTCTCGTCGGTCTCGATGTAGGGACCGCCGATGAGGTCGATGCAGTAGGGAATGGCGGCGAAGATGCCGACGTGGCGCACGCTGCCATTCGCATCCCGCACGCCTTCCAGCGTCTCGCGGATGGACTTGGGCTGGCCGGGCAGGTTCACGATGAGGCTGTTGCCGCGGATCACCGCCACCTGGCGGGACAGGATGGCAGTGGGCACGAAGTTGAGGCTGATGCGGCGCATCTCCTCGCCGAAGCCGGGCATCTCCTTGTCGCCCACCGCCAGCGTGGCTTCCGGGGTGACGTCGCGCGGCGACGGGCCGGTACCGCCGGTGGTGAGGATGAGCGCGCAGCCGGCGCGGTCGGCCAGTTCGACCAGCGTGCTCTCGATCAACGGGCGCTCGTCCGGAATCAGCCGCGATTCCACGCTCCAGGGCGAGGCCAGCGCCTTGCCCAGCCATTCTTTCAGCGCCGGGATGCCCTGGTCCTCATAGGTGCCTTCGGAGGCGCGGTCGCTGATGGAAACCACGCCTATGGTGATGTGTTCGCCGCTCATGCCTGCTCCGGGTCGTGGTCGTCGTCCGCGGTTTCGTCCGCGTTACCGGCGGCGCCTTCCTCCAGGTCACGCAGCACGCGGAAGATCTCGCGGAAAGCCTTGGGCGGCTTGTTCTGCTCGCGCTCCTTCAGCGCGTTGCGGCGCAGGGTGCGCAGATATTGCAGGTCGGCGCCGGGAAAGGCTTCGGCGATGGCGGCGATCACCTTTTCGTCTTCGATGAAGTCGCTGCGCAGCCGCTCCAGCCGGTGCTGCTTGGCGACCTCGGCGGCGGAAACGCCGTTGAAGGCGTCCAGCTGGGCCTGGATGGGCGCCGGGTCGATGGCGCGCATCAGCTTGCCGATGTACTGCAGCTGGCGGCGGCGCGCCTCGTGCTTGGTGAAGCGCTGGGCGTCGCGCACCGCGTCGTAGAGCTCTTCCGGCATCGGTACCTTGCGCAGGCGCTCCGGCGACAGTTCGACCAGCTGGCGGCCGATGTCCTGCAGGGCATGCATCTCGCGCTTGCGGCTGCTCTTGCTCGGCGGTTCCGGGTAGGCGTCGTCTTCGTCGAGTTGCGGGTTGCGGTCGGCGTCGGAGTGGGGATGCATCGTGGAAAGGCGCCGGCGAAGCGGCGGCAGGCGTGATCGGGGTAAGATTATAGCCTTTGCCAACCGGTCTCCCGCCCATGTCCGACAAAGGCTTTTCCTTCTCCCAGGCGCAGTTGCGCGAAATTGCCGCCGACATCGTCAAGTACGCGAAGAAGCGCGGCGCCACCGCCAGCGAGGCCGACGTGTCGGAAGGCTTCGGCCAGTCGGTGGCGGTGCGCAAGGGCGAGGTGGATACCATCGAGTACAACCGCGACAAGGGCATAGGCGTCACGGTGTACGTCGGCCAGCAGCGCGGCTACGCCAGCACCTCCGACTTCTCCAAGGCGGCGTGGAAATCCACCGTGGATGCCGCCCTCTCCATCGCCCGCTTCACCGCGCCCGACCCCTGCGCCGGCCTGGCCGACCCCGAGTTGATGGCGACCGAGTTCCCCGACCTCGACCTCTTCCATCCCTGGGACATCAGCGTGGACGAGGCCATCGCCCTCGCCCGCCGCAGCGAGGAAGCCGCCTTCGCCGTCAGCCCGAAGATCAGCAACTCCGAAGGCGCCAACGTTTCGGTGCAGCAATCGCACTTCATCTCCGCCAACAGCCACGGCTTCGTCGGCGGCTATGCCACCACCCGCCACGGCCTGTCCTGCTCGGTGATCGCCGGCGAGGGCGACGCCATGCAAAGGGAATACTGGTACGACTCCCGCCGCGAAGCCGCCGACCTGCAGAGCGCCGAAGACGTCGGCCGCCTGGCCGGCGAGCGTGCCCTGGCGCGGCTGGGCGCCAAGAAGATACGCACCTGCGAAGTGCCTGTGATCTTCGAGGCGCAGCTGGCGGTCGGCCTGCTCGGCAACTTCGTGCAGGCGGTGAGCGGCGGCGCGCTGTACCGCAAATCCACCTTCCTGCTCGACAGCCTGGGCCAGCAGGTCTTCTCGCCGGTCGTGAGCATCGCCGAGCGCCCGCACCTGAAGAAGGCTTTCGGCTCCAGCGCCTTCGACGGCGAAGGCGTGGCCACCCGCGACCGCGACGTGGTGGTGGACGGCGTGCTGCAGGGCTACTTCCTCTCCAGCTACTCCGCCCGCAAGCTGGGCATGCAAACCACCGGCAACGCCGGCGGCTCGCACAACCTGCGGGTGTCCGCCGGCAGCGACGACCTCGCCGGCCTGCTGCGCAAGATGGACAAGGGCCTGCTCGTCACCGAACTGCTGGGCCACGGCGTGAATTACGTGAACGGCGACTACTCCCGCGGCGCCGCCGGCTTCTGGGTGGAGAAGGGCAAGATCAAGCATGCGGTGGAAGAGATCACCATCGCCGGCAACCTGCGCGACATGTTCCGCGGCATCGTCGCCATCGGCAACGACGCCCTGCCCCGCGGCGCCAAGCACTGCGGCTCGGTGCTGATCGACCGCATGAAGATCGCCGGCCGCTGAATCGCTTTTCCCTCTCCCTCTTTCTTCCCTTCTCCCGACGCCTGACGGGGGAGGGGCAGGCAGATCAGGCAGCGAGCCTGCCCCGCAGTCCTTCCCGGCGCGGCCCACCCGCAGCGCTTGCGCCGGCATTTCACCCCCTGAGCGCTCCCCCGCCCCTCCGCTCCGAAGCGCCTGGCAGCGCCTCGTCGCTTCCTTTTGCTTCCTCTCCTAAGGGCTCTCCCGAATAGGGTTTTCCCAGCAGGCGCGCGGGATTGCGGCGCCTATAATCGGCCGCGCATCCCATGACCATTCCAAGTGGAGGAGATCGTGGAACGTCGTTCATTCCTGACGAAAGCCGGCGCCGGGTTGGCCGCAGGCGCTGCGGTCGGCCTCGCGGCCTGCGCGAAAAAAGAGGAAGCAGCCGCGCCTGCGGCACCCGCCGTACAAGCCGGCCTGCCCGAGGTCAAGTGGCGCCTCACCTCCAGCTTTCCCAAGAGCCTGGACACCATCTACGGCGGCGCCGACGTGCTGGCCAACCGCCTGCGGGCGATGACGGACGGCAAGTTCGACATCCGCGTCTTCCCCGCCGGGGAGATCGTGCCCGGGCTGCAGGCGCTGGACGCGGTGCAGCAGGGCACGGTGGAGTTGTGCCACACCTGCTCCTATTACTACGTGGGCAAGGACAAGACCTTCGGCTTCGGCACCACCGTGCCCTTCGGCCTCAATGCCCGGCAGATGAACGCGTGGGTGATGTTCGGCGGCGGCCAGCAACTGCTGGATGAGTTCTTCAGCAACTACAACGTGCTGTCCTTCCTCGGCGGCAACACCGGGGTGCAGATGGGTGGCTGGTACCGTCAGCCGATCAAGACCGTGGGCGACGTGAACGGCTTGAAGATCCGCATCGCCGGGCTGGGTGGCGAAGTGTTCGCCCGCCTGGGCGCGATTCCGCAGCAGATCGCCGGCGGCGACATCTATCCCTCGCTGGAGAAAGGCACCATAGACGCCGCCGAATGGGTCGGCCCCTACGACGACGAGAAGCTGGGCTTCTACAAAGTGGCGCCGCACTACTACTACCCCGGCTGGTGGGAGCCGGGCCCGGCCATCACCTTCTTCGTGAACAAGGGCGAGTGGGCCAAGCTGCCCAGGGTGTACCAGGAGGCCTTCCGCGCCGCCGCCCACGAGGCCAACGTCACCATGATGGCCTCCTACGACGACAAGAACCCGCAGGCGCTGGCACGGCTGCTGGGCAATGGCGTGAAGCTGCAGGCCTACTCGGACGAGATCATGAAGGCCGCCTACAAGGCCGCTTTCGAGCTCTACAACGAGGAGGCCGGCCGCAATCCGGCGTGGGCGAAGATCTTCACCGAATGGGACAAGTACCGGAAGTCGCAGAACGCCTGGTTCAGCGTGGCCGAGGCGAGCACCGACCGCTTCCTGCAGTCCACGCGCTGACCTTTCCGCTTCGCTCTCGGAAGGGCCATCATAGGAAAAACTTACACCAAGCTTACAATAAGCTTGCTGTTTTTATTAGGGTTTTCCAAGGTATCGAGCCCAAACGAGGCTCCTATAATCGGTCACGGCTCAAGAATTCGAAACCATATATTTCGAGCCACACCACCGAAGGAGACCCCTGTGGAACGACGCAGATTCATCAAGCACGCCGGTCTTGCCGGCGTACTCGCGGCGGGCGCCGCACCCGCCATCGTCCATGCCCAGCAGCAGATCCGCTGGCGCCTCGCCTCCAGTTTCCCGAAGACGCTGGACACCATCTACGGCGGCTCCGAAGTCTTTGCCAAGAACGTCGCCGAGGCTACCGACGGCAAGTTCGTGATTTCCACCCACCCGGCCGGCGAACTGGTGCCGGCCTTCGGCGTAGTGGACGCGGTGCAGCAGGGCACGGTGGATCTGTGCCATACCTGCGGCTACTACTTCTTCGGCAAGGACGAGACCTTCGCCATTGACACCGCCATCCCCTTCGGCATGAACTCCCGCCAGATGACGGCCTGGATGTATGACGGCAACGGCATGAAGCTGCTGCGCGAGTTCTTCGCCCAGTACAACATCGTCAACTTCCCGATGGGCAACACCGGGGTGCAGATGGGCGGCTGGTACCGCAAGGAGATCAAGACCGTTGGCGACGTGAACGGCCTGAAGATGCGCATCGGTGGCTTCGGCGGCCGGGTGCTGGCCAAGCTGGGTGCGGTGGCGCAGAACATTCCCGCCGGCGAGATCTACACCGCGCTGGAGAAAGGCACCATCGACGCCGCCGAGTGGATCGGCCCCTACGACGATCTGCGCCTGGGCCTGCACAAGGTGGCGCCGCACTACTACTACCCCGGCTGGTGGGAGGGGGCGACCCAGTTCGGCCTCTACATCAACGACAAGCAGTGGAACTCGCTTTCCAAGGAGTACCAGGCCATCGTCCGCCAGGCCGCGTCCGACGCCCACGTCATGGTCCAGGCGCGCTACGACGCCCGCAACTCCGGCGCGCTGAAGCAGCTGATCGGCCAGGGCGCCAAGCTGCACCGCTTCCCGCGCGAGGTGATGGACGCCGCCTTCAAGGCGCGCAACGAGGTTTATGCCGAGCTGATGGACAAGAACGCGGCGTGGAAGAAGATCTACCCCGACTACCAGCGCTTCCTCTCCGAGTCCTACCAGTGGCAACCGGTCGCCGAAGGCAGCTACGACCAGTACATGGCGGCGCAGAAGCTCTAAGCAAGCACTCCAAGGCGCGGCCCGATGCCGGCCGCGCCAAGCCATCGGCATATGCAGAAACCCTGCAAGGCCGACTCATCCCCGGCCCGCCGGCGAACCGTCGGAAACGGGCCGCATACAGGCTCCCCCGACACCATGCACACCCTGCTCGCCCTTGCCCGACAGATCGACCGGATCAGCCGGCTGATCGGGAAATCCCTCATCTGGCTGATCCTGTTCGCAACCCTCATCAGCGCACTCAACGCCATCGCGCGCAAAGCCTTCAACGTCGGCTCCAACGCTTTCCTTGAAATCCAGTGGTATCTCTTCGCCGCCGTCTTCCTACTCGGCGCCGGCCACACTTTCCTCGAAAACGCCCACGTCCGCATCGACGTGCTGTCGCACTTCTGGTCCAAGAAAATGCGCATGTGGGTGGATATCGGCGGCATCGTGCTTTTCGTCCTGCCGATGTGCTATTTCATGGCCACCTTTGCCTGGCCCATCGTAGCCGGCGCCTATGCCTCCGGCGAGATGTCATCCAACGCAGGCGGCCTCATCCGCTGGCCGGCCTACGTGCTGGTCCCGCTGGGCTTCGGCCTGCTGGCGCTGCAAGCGCTGTCCGAACTGATCAAGCGCTTCGCCTTCCTCACCGGCCACGGGCCGGACCCGCTGGCTGGAGGCGACCAGGATGACGGCGGCGGCCACGCGCTTCCCAAGACCGTGCCCACCGCCGGTGAAGGAGCGCAGCCGTGATCGAATTCTTCAGCGCCAACCTGGCCCCGATCATGTTCGGGACCACCCTGCTCTTCCTGCTCTCCGGCTTCCCCGTCGCCTTCTCGCTGGCCGCCTGCGGGCTGGTGTTCGGCTTCGTCGGCATCGAACTCGGCCTGCTGCCCTCCTCTCTGTTCCAGGCCCTGCCGCTGCGGGTGTTCGGCATCATGCAGAACGAAACCCTGTTGGCCATTCCCTTCTTCACGCTGATGGGGCTGATCCTGGAGCGCAGCGGCATGGCGGAGGATCTGCTCGACACGGTGGGACAGGTTTTCGGCCCGGTGCGTGGCGGCCTCGCCTTCGCAGTGCTGTTCGTCGGCACGCTGCTGGCGGCCACCACCGGCGTCGTGGCGGCGGCGGTGATCTCGATGGGGCTGATCTCGCTGCCGATCATGATGCGCTACGGCTACAGCAGTGCCTTCGCCAGCGGCGCCATCGCGGCGGCCGGCTCGCTGGCCCAGGCGGTGCCGCCCTCGCTGGTGCTCATCGTGGTTGCCGACCAACTCGGCCGCAGCGTCGGCGACATGTATCGCGGCGCCTTCCTGCCAGCCTTCATCCTGATCGGCCTGTACGCCCTCTACATCGCAGCGCTGGCGCTGTTCCGTCCGGCCATAGTGCCTGCGCTGCCGCCGGAGGCGCGCACCTTCCGCGAGCCTGACGGCAGCTCGGGCATGCGCTCGCTGCTGGTATTCACCCTGTTGGTCACCGCCGTCTCGGTGGCCTTCGGCATTTATTACCCGGAGGTGGCGAGTTGGATACGCGGCCACGCGGTGGATCCGCCGCGGGACGAAACCATCGTCGTGGCACTGACGCTGGGCACCATCTTGGCGATGATCCTGGCCGGGGTGAACCGCCTGCTCGGTCTGGGCCTGCTCTCCCGCATGACCGAGCGCCTGACCTTCGTGCTGGTGCCGCCGCTGACGCTGATCTTCCTGGTGCTGGGCACCATCTTCCTCGGCATCGCCACGCCCACCGAGGGCGGCGCAATGGGCGCGGTCGGCGCGCTGCTGATGGCGGCGCTGCGCCGCCGGCTGGACTGGAAGACGCTGCGCCAGGCGCTGGAGTCAACCACCCGTTTGTCATGCTTCGTACTGCTCATCCTGGTGGGCTCCACCATCTTCAGCTTCACCTTCACCGCGGTGGAGGGCAATCACTGGGTGGAGCACCTGTTCGACAAGCTGCCCGGCGGCGAGATGGGCTTCCTGCTCTTCGTCATGGTGGTGGTGTTCATCCTCGGCTGCTTCCTCGATTTCTTCGAGATCGCCTTCATCCTGATCCCGCTGCTGGCGCCGGTGGCGGACAAGATGGGCATAGACCTGATCTGGTTCGGCATCCTGATCGCGATGAACCTGCAGACCTCCTTCCTCACCCCGCCCTTCGGTTTCGCACTGTTCTACCTGCGCAGCGTGGCGCCAACCAACAGCTTCATCGACCGGGTGACCGGCAAGCGGATAGAAGGGATCAAGACGATACAGATCTACCGCGGCGTAATCCCCTTCATCATCCTGCAGCTCGTCGTCGTCGGCCTGCTGCTGGCTTACCCCGGCATGGTCACCAGCAGCTTCGACAGCGGCGGCGATGTGGACGTGAAGGACATCCGCATCGAAGCACCGACTGGCGGTGGCGGTTGGGGTGACAATGAAGGCGGCGCCTGGGGTACACCAAATCAATAAGGGGCGATGACACCCCCGCGGGCTGAAGCCGCCCGCGGGGGAACCCTTTGCGGCAAAGCGACTCCGTGAGAGCGACGCAGGTTACCATCGGGCCATCATGTCGCTTCTTGCCATCATCCTGCTGCCCTTCCTCGGCAGCCTCTGCGCCGCCTTCATGCCTGCCAACGCCCGCAATGCGGAAGCCTGGCTGGCGGGCACCGCTGCACTCGCGACCACCCTGCTGGTCGCCAGCCTGTATGGAGACATCCAGAGCGAAGGCGTGCTGCGCGCCTCGGTGCCCTGGGCCCCCTCGCTGGGACTGGAGTTCTCGCTGCGCATGGACGGCTTCGCCTGGCTGTTCGCGTTGCTGGTGGCCGCCATGGGCACGCTGGTGGTGCTGTATGCGCGCTACTACATGTCGCCGGAAGACCCGGTGCCGCGCTTCTTCTCCTTCTTCCTCGCCTTCATGGGGGCGATGCTGGGCGTGGTGCTGTCCGGCAACCTGATCCAGCTGGCGATGTTCTGGGAGCTCACCAGCCTCGCCTCCTTCATGCTGATCGCCTACTGGAACCACCGGGTGGACGCCCGCCGCGGCGCCCGCATGGCGCTCACGGTGACCGCCACCGGCGGCCTGGCCCTGCTGGCGGGCATGCTGATCCTCGGCCACGTCGCCGGCAGCTACGACCTGGACGTGGTGCTGCAGGCCGGCGACAAGATCCGCGCCCACGCCTGGTATCCGGCGGCGCTGGCGCTGGTGGTGCTGGGCGCGCTGACTAAGAGCGCCCAGTTCCCCTTCCACTTCTGGCTGCCGCACGCAATGGCGGCGCCCACGCCGGTTTCCGCCTATCTGCACTCGGCCACCATGGTGAAGGCCGGCGTATTCCTGCTCGCCCGCCTGTGGCCGGTGCTGGCCGGCACCGACGCCTGGTTCTGGATCGTCGGCGGCGCCGGCCTGCTGTCGCTGGTGGTGGGCGCCTACCTGGCGCTGTTCCAGCGCGACATGAAAGGCGTGCTCGCCTACTCCACCATCAGCCACCTCGGCCTCATCACCCTGCTGCTGGGCATGAACAGCCCGCTGGCGCTGGTGGCGGCGGTGTTCCACATCATCAACCACGCCACCTTCAAGGCCTCGCTGTTCATGGCCGCCGGCATCGTCGACCACGAAACCGGCACCCGCGACATGACCCGCCTCTCCGGCCTCTACCGGGCGATGCCGATCACCGCCACGCTGGCGCTGGTAGCCGCTGCCTCCATGGCCGGCGTGCCGCTGCTGAACGGCTTCCTGTCCAAGGAGATGTTCTTCGCCGAGACGGTGTTCATCGCCCGCCCGGACTTCCAGCGCGTCGGCCTGCCGATGGCCGCCACCCTGGCCGGCATCTTCAGCGTCGCCTACTCGCTGCGCTTCATCCACTGCGTGTTCTTCGGCCGCCCGGCGCAGGAGCTGCCGCGCGCGCCGCACGAGCCGCCGGGGTGGATGCTGGTGCCCAGCGCGCTGCTGGTGTTCGCCTGCCTGCTGGTAGGCATGTTCCCCGCCCACACCATAGGCCCCTTCCTCGCCGTCGCCACCCACTCCCTGCTCGGTGCCAGTACGCCGGAATACAGCCTGGCGATCTGGCACGGCTTCAACCTGCCGCTGATGATGAGCCTGGCCGCGCTGGCCGGCGGCATCGTGCTCTACCAGCTGCTGCGCCGCCGTGCCGACAGCGTGCCGCTGCTGGAGCCACTGGACGGCAAGCGCGCGTTCGACTTCGTGCAGACGGCCCTGAGCACCGGCTCCGAACGCCTGATGCGCCTCCTGGTTTCCCGCCGCCTGCAGGTGCAGCTGCTGCTGATCGTGGTCTTCGCCCTGGCCGCGGTGCTGCTGCCGCTGACCGCCGACCGCGCCGGCTGGACCCTCGCCAGGCCCAGCCTGCCCGACCCCGCCTTCGCCCTGCTGTGGCTGGTGGGCGGCGCCTGCGCGCTGGGCACTGCCTACAAGGCCAAGCGCCACCGCCTGGCGGCGCTGGTCCTGTCCGGCGGCACCGGCCTGGCCACCTGCCTCACCTTCGCCTGGTTCTCCGCGCCCGACCTGGCGCTGACCCAGCTGACGGTGGAAGTGGTCACCGTGGTGCTGCTGCTGCTCGGCCTGCGCTGGCTGCCCCGGCGCAACGACGCCAGCGCGCCCGACATTCCCACCTCCACCCGGCTGCGCCGCTGGCGCGACCGCAGCATCGCGCTGCTGGCCGGCGGCGGCCTCGGCAGCCTGGCCTACATCATGCTCACCCGGCCGGCCGGCGAGGGCATCTCGCCCTTCTTCCTGGAGCAGGCGCTGCCGCTGGGCGGCGGGCTCAACGTGGTGAACGTGATCCTGGTGGACTTCCGCGGCTTCGACACCCTGGGCGAGATCACCGTGCTCGGCATCGTCGCCCTCACCGTGTATGCGCTGCTGCGCCGCTTCCGCCCGGCGCCGGAGAGCATGGAGCTGACCCAGCAGCAGCAGGAACACAGCACGCCGCCGCCGGATACCGACGCGGTGCTGCCGCCCGGACCGATGGCGGTGCCGGCGGTGCTGGTGCGCCTGCTGATGCCGCTGGCGCTACTGGTATCGCTGTACTTCCTGCTGCGCGGCCACAACGCGCCCGGCGGCGGCTTCGTCGGCGGGCTGGTGCTGGCGACCACGGTGATCCTGCAGTACATCGTCGGTGGCACCGTGTGGGTGGAATCCCGCAGCCGGCTGCATCCGCCGCACTGGATCGCGCTCGGCCTGCTGGCGGCCGCCGCCGCCGGCTGCGGCGCCTGGCTGGCCTCGCTGCCCTTCCTCACCAGCCTGGCGTGGCATGGCAGCCTGCCGCTGGTGGGCGAGCTGCACATTTCCACCGTGCTGCTGTTCGACATCGGCGTGTACATGCTGGTCGTCGGCGCCACCGTGCTGATGCTGGTGGCGCTGGCCCACCAGTCGCTGCGCGCCCATCATCGCAAGCCGGCGCGCGCCGGCGAGGAGTGAGCAATGGAACTCGTCTATGCAATGGCGATAGGCATCGTGACCGGCTCCGGCGTGTGGCTGCTGCTGCGGCCGCGCACCTTCCAGGTCATCATGGGGCTGGCCCTGCTGTCCTACGCAGTCAACCTTTTCATCTTCGCGATGGGCCGGCTGAACATGAACCAGGCGCCTGTGCTGGACCCGACCCGCGTGATCGATGTCGCCCAGTACGCCGATCCGGTGCCGCAGGCGCTGGTACTCACCGCCATCGTCATCGGCTTCGCCACCACCGCGCTGTTCCTGGTGGTGCTGCTGGCCTCGCGCGGCTTCGCCGGCACCGACCATGTGGATGGCAGCGAGGGCGAGCACCGATGACGCAGCGCCCGCCCTTCCCCGTTCTCCCCGCTGATGGAGCCGGCCTATGAGTGGCTGGACCGCCCATCTGCCCGTCCTGCCGGTGGTGCTGCCGCTGATCGCCGGCGCCGCCATCGTGCTCATCGACGACGGCAAGCGACCGCTGCGCGCGCTGCTGGCGGTGCTCGCCACCCTGGCGCAACTGGGCGTGGCGCTGTGGCTGGCCGGCATCGCCGGCGGGCTGCTGCACTCGCCCTGGGGCAGCGAGATCGGCGTCTATGCCGCCGGCAACTGGGCCGCGCCCTTCGGCATCGTGCTGGTGGTGGACCGGCTCTCCGCCCTGCTGCTGGTGCTCACCGCCGCGCTGGGGCTGATGACGCTGCTGTACTCGCTGGCGCGCTGGGACCGCGCCGGGGTGAACTTCCTGCCGCTGTTCCAGTTCCTGCTGATGGGCTTGAATGGCGCCTTCCTCACCGGCGACCTGTTCAATCTCTTCGTCTTCTTCGAGGTGCTGCTGGCCGCCTCCTACGGCCTGCTGCTGCACGGCTCCGGCGCGGCGCGGGTGCGCGCGGGGCTGCACTACATCGCGGTGAACCTGGTCGCCTCGCTGCTCTTCCTGCTCGGCGCCGCGCTGATCTACGGCGTCACCGGCACGCTGAACCTGGCGGACATCGCCCGCAAGCTGCCGGCCCTCACCGGCGCCGACCGCAGCCTGTTCGACATCGGCGCGGTGCTGCTGGGCATCGTCTTCCTGGTGAAGGCCGCCGCCTGGCCGCTGAACTTCTGGCTGACGCCGGCCTACTCCTCCGCCGCCGCGCCGGTGGCCGGCGTGTTCGCGCTGATGACCAAGGTGGGCGTGTATGCGCTGCTGCGCATGGGCACGCTGTTCGAGCCCGGCGGCCGGCCGCCGCTGTTCGGCGGCGACTGGCTGTTCTACGGCGGCCTCGCCACCATCGCCACCGGCGCCGCCGGCATGCTGGCGGCGCAGCAGCTGGGGCGGCTGGCGGGCCACGCGGTCATCGTCTCCTCCGGCACCCTGCTCGCCGCCATCGGCCTGCTGGGCAACCAGTACACGCCTTCGATGCTGCTCTACCTGTGCAGTTCGGTGCTGGCCACCGGCGCCTTCTTCATGCTGATCGAGATGGTGGAACGCAACCGCAGCTATGGCGCCGATCTGCTGGCGGTCAGTTTCGAAGCCTTCGGCCTGGCCGACCCGGACGATCCGACCGGCCCGGATGACGTGGTCGGCATCGCCATTCCGGCGGCGATGGCCTTCCTGGGGCTGAGCTTCGTCATGTGCGCGCTGCTGATCACCGGGCTGCCGCCGCTGTCCGGCTTCGTCGCCAAGTTCGGCCTGATCGCCGCCGCGCTGGAAGGCGCTGCCGGCCTCACGCCGGTAGGTTCATGGGTGTTGATCGCGGCCCTGCTGCTGTCCGGCCTGGCCGGGCTGATCGCGCTGACGCGCAATGGCATCCGGGTGTTCTGGAGCAACGCCCGCAGCACGCCGCGGCTGCAGGTGGCCGAGGCCGGCCCGGTGGCGGCGCTGCTGCTGCTGTGCGTGGCGCTGGCGGCCCTTGCCGGGCCGGCGATGGATTACCTGCAGGGCACGGCAGCCACGCTGCACGCGCCCGAGCGCTACATCAACGCGGTGCTGCAGGCCGAAGGAGTGGGCCGATGAGACGATTGACCGGCCGCATCCTGCTGCCGCTGGCCCTGCTGGTCGCCTGGCTGCTGCTGAACGACACCCTGAGCTTCGGCCAGGTGCTGCTGGGCGCCCTGTTCGCCATGCTGATCTCGCTGGCAATACGCCAGTTGCGCCCGCTGGCGGCGCAACCCCACCGGCTGCACCTGCTGTTCGGCCTGCTGTGGCATGTGCTGCTCGACATCATCCGCTCCAACATCGCGGTGGCGGCGGTCATCCTCGGCGCCAACCGGCAGCAGCCCAACGTCGGCTTCATCACCATTCCACTGGACATGCGCGATCCCCACGGCCTGGCGATGCTGGCCGTGATCCTGACGGCGACGCCGGGCACGGTGTGGACGGACCTCTCGCCCGACACCAACAAACTCACCCTGCATGTGCTCGACCTGAAGGACGAAGCGGGCTGGATACGCCTGATCAAGGACCGCTACGAGCGCCCCCTGATGGAGATCTTCGAATGAACGCAATCCTCGACTGGGCGATCCATTTCGCCACGCTGTGCTTCGCGCTGGCCATGGTGTTCGGCACCGTGCGCCTGATCATCGGCCCCACCGCGCCGGACCGGGTGCTGGCGCTGGACGCGGTGTATATCAACGGCATGCTGGGCGCGCTGGTGCTGGGCATACGCTTCGGCACCACGGTGTATTTCGACATCGCGCTGCTGATCGGCCTGTTCGGCTTCGTCGGCGCCACCGCGATGGCGAAGTTCCTGCTGCGCGGCGAGGTGATCGAACCATGAACGGCACCGAACTTTCGCCCTGGATCGCGCTGCCGGCGGCGGCGCTGCTGATCACCGGCGGTCTGCTCGGCCTGCTGGGCGCGCTCGGCCTGCTTCGCCTGTCCGGCTTCTACGCCCGCATCCACGCACCCACGCTGGGCAACACCCTGGGCGCCGGCTGCGTGCTGATCGCCTCCATCCTGGTGTCATCCGCCATCGCCGAGCGGCCGGTGGTGCACGAGGTGCTGATCACCCTGTGCGTGATCCTCAGTTCGCCGGTCACCGCGATGCTGCTGATGCGGGCCGCGATCTATCGCGATCGCTGAACGCCGCCGGCGGCCAGCGCAAGCGGCACCCGTCAGCGCCCGCCCTGCAGCTGCTTCAGCAGATCCGAGGAGGGTCCCTCCTGCTCCTGCGCCGGTGCGGTTTCGGCCGGCGGCCCTTCACCCTGCCCAGGGGCCTGCAGCTCCAGTTGCAGCGGCGGCACCTCCCCGGCTGCCCGGCCGTGGTCGTAGGACACCAGCCCAGGGAAGGCGATGATGAGCGCCACCATCACCAGCTGGATGCAGACGAAGGGCACCGCGCCCCAGTAGATCTGCGAGGTCTTCACCTGCGGCGGCGCCACCGAGCGCAGGTAGAACAGGGCGAAACCGAAGGGCGGGTGCATGAAGGAGGTCTGCATGTTCACCGCGATCAGCACGCCGAACCACACCAGGTCTATCCCCAGCTTGTCCGCCACCGGCGCCAGCAGCGGCACGATGATGAAGGCCAGCTCGAAGAAATCGAGGAAGAAGGCGAGCACGAACACCAGGATGTTCACCACGATCAGGAAGCCCAGCTCGCCGCCGGGCAGCGCGGTCAGCAGGTGCTCCACCCACAGGTCGCCATTCACGCCGCGGAAGGTCAGGCCGAACACGGTGGAGCCGATGAGGATGAAGACGACAAAGCAGGACAGCTTGGTGGTCGTGTCCATCGCCTGCCGCAGCAGCAGGAAGGACAAGCGCCCGCGCGCCACCGCCATCGCCAGCGCGCCCACCGCGCCCATCGCGCCGCCCTCGGTCGGCGTCGCCACGCCGATGAAGATGGTGCCCAGCACCAGGAAGATCAGCCCCAGCGGCGGAATCAGCACGAAAGTCACCCGCTCCGCCATCTGCGACAGCAGGCCCAGCCTGAACAGCCGGTTGCCGAGGGCAAGCACGAAGGCCGCGCCGATGGCCACCAGCGCGGCGACCACCACCACTTCGTCCCGCGCCTGCGTCTCGCCGTACCAGCGCGCGAACAGCCACGCCGCCGCCAGCGCGATCAGCGCCAGCGCCGCCAGCGAGCGCAGGCCGCTGCCGCCGTCCGCCTCGCGGATGGTGCGGGCATGGGCGGGCATCGCCGGCGCGTGGACCGGCCGCAGCACAGTGATGATGAAGACATAGAGCATGTACATGCCGGTGAGCACCAGCCCGGGCAGCAACGCGCCCTGGTACATGTCGCCCACCGAGCGGCCGAGCTGGTCCGCCAGCACGATGAGCACCAGCGAGGGCGGAATGATCTGCGCCAGCGTGCCGGATGCGGCGATGACGCCGGAGGCCAGCCGGTTGTCGTAGCCGTAGCGCATCATGATGGGCAGCGAGATCAGCCCCATCGAGATCACCGAGGCGGCGACCACGCCGGTGGTGGCCGCCAGCAAGGCGCCGACGAAGATCACCGCGTAGGCCAGACCGCCACGTATCGGCCCGAACAGCTGGCCTATGGTGTCCAGCAGATCCTCCGCCATGCCGCTGCGCTCCAGGATCAGCCCCATGAAGGTGAAGAAGGGGATGGCGAGCAGGGTGTCGTTGGCCATGATGCCGAAGATGCGCTCCGGCAGCGCCTGGAACAGGGCCGGGCTGAGCAGGCCGAGCTCGATGCCGACAAGGCCGAACAGGATGCCGTTGGCCGCCAGCGCGAAAGCCACCGGAAAGCCGAACAGCAGGAAGAAGACCAGCGCCGCGAACATCAGCGGCGCCATGTTGGCGATCAGGAAAGCGCTCATCGCGTCGCCTCCTGCGCCTTGATCGCTGCCGCCAACTCTTCCTCCGCGCTCGGTCCGCGCCGCTTCTCCAGCGGATTCGGCCCCTGCCCGGCCAGGAAGGCGATGCGCTTGATCAGCTCGGAGAGCGCCTGCAGCACCAGGAAGGACAGGCCCACCGGCAACAGCAGCTTCACCGGCCAGCGCACCAGCCCGCCCGGGTTGGAGGACATCTCGCCCGAGTGTATGGACAGCATCACGATGGGCCAGGACAGCCACAGGATGAGGCAGGCCATCGGCAGCATGAAGAGCAGGATGCCGATGATGTCCACCAGGTTCTGCCCGCGTGGCGTCAGCCGGCCGACGAAGATGTCGATGCGCACATGCTCGTTGCGCAGGAAGGTATAGCCCGCCGCCAGCATGAAGATAGCGGCGAAGAGGTACCACTGGATCTCGAGGAAGGCGTTGGAACTGGTGTGAAAGAGCTTGCGCACCAGGGCGTTGCCGGCGCTGACCAGCACCGCGACCAGCACCAGCCACATCACACCCTGTCCCAGCCACTCGTTGATACGATCGATGGCCCGCGATAGTCTCAGCAAGATCGACACGAGAGGCTCCTTTGGAGGGGACAGCCGTCCGCACACCGTGGCAGCGTCGCGTCTTGTACCGGCCTGCGCCATGGCCACCACGGTGGCGGGATTATTTCAATGGCCCAAGGTGCCGAACAGCTAGGGTATCCACCTACCGATGAACAGTGTTTTTTCTCCCCGCAACCCGCGCCACTGCAGGGTTTGCCTCGTCCGCCACGGCGAAACGCCATGGAATACCGAGCGCCGCCTGCAAGGCCACATCGACATTCCGCTCAATGACAAAGGCCTCGCCCAGGCCGCCGCCGCCGCACGCAGCCTCGCCGGCCAGCCCTTCGCCGCGATCTACAGCAGCGACCTGGAACGCGCCCGCCGCACCGCCGCCGCGGTGGCGGATGCCCAGGGCGTCGCCATCCAGAACGATCCCCGCCTGCGCGAGCGCCATTACGGCGTGTTCCAGGGCCTGACCTACGACGAAGCCGCCGCCCGGCACCCGGAGGCCTATCGCAGCTTCAAGGAGCGCGACCCGGAGTTCGCCTTTCCCGAAGGCGGCGAAAGCCTGCTGGTGTTCTCCCGCCGCATCGGCGAGGCGCTGGACGAAATCGCCCGCCGCCACCCCGGCGAGCAAGTGCTGGTGGTGACCCACGGCGGCGTGCTCGATATCGCCCACCGTCTCGCCACCGGCAAACCGCTGCAGGCGGCGCGCGATTTCGCCATTCCCAACGCCGCGCTGAACTGGATAGAACACGACGGCGACGGCTGGCGCCTGCTCGCCTGGGCGGTGCAGGACCACCTCGACGGCGCCCTGGACGAACTCCCAACCTCCTGATCGTGCCCCCGCAGGGCTGCGGCCGCGACGGCGCCGGCAGGACAAGAGATGAAACCGACAACGTTAAATTGACGGCTTTTTTACGCAGCGCCTCGCGGGCGCTGCGCTATCGTTAGCCGCATGCCCGCCCCGCCGACGATGCCTTTCCAGCAATGAGCCGGTCCGCCCCCACCCCGCGCAGGCGCGCCCGCGCCTGGGGTGTCGCCCTGCTCGCCAGCCTGGCCACCGTACTGGCCGCAGCGCCCCTGCGCCACCTGCTGGACCCGGCGAATATCGCCATGCTCTTCCTCATCGTCGTTTTCTTCGTCGCCCTGCGCCTGGGCCGCGGCCCGGCGGTACTCACCGCCTGCGCCAACGTGGTGCTGCTCGACTACGTCATCGTGCCGCCCCACTTCGGCTTCATCCCCACCGATGTGCAGTACGTCGTCACCCTGGTGGTGATGCTCACCGTCGGCCTGGTCACCGCCCAGCTCGCCGACGGCCTGCGCCGCCAGGCAACCCACTCGGCGCTTCAGGAACGCGAAACCCGCTCACTCTACGAACTCGCCCGCGAGTTGGCCGGGAGCTCCAACGTGGAACAGGTGCATGCGGCGCTGGCGGCTTACTCGGCCCGTCATGGCCGCCGGGTGACGCTGCACCTCGGTAGCCGGGAGCCGGCGCCGGAGGGTAACCGGGCCTATCCGCTGGAGGCGGGCGATACCGCCCTGGGCACGCTGTACGTGGCGGACAGCAAGGGGGACGAGAACAGCCCCTGGGAGGAAAGCGAACGCAACGCCGAGAACGTGCGCCTGCAGGCAGTGGCGTCGCTGCTCGCCACCGCGCTGGAACGGGTGCACTACGTGCAGCTGGCACAGAACAGCCAGGTGGAGATTGCCGCCGAGCGCCTGCGCAACTCGGTGCTCGCCGCCGTTTCCCATGACCTGCGCACGCCGATGACGGTATTGATCGGGCTGGCCGACAGCCTGCAGCTCTCCCGCGAACCGTTGCCCCCCGCGGCAGCGGAAACCTCGCTGGCACTGCTGCGCCAGGCCCGCGCCATCGGCAGCCTGCTGAACAATGTGCTCGACATGGCGCGGCTGCATTCCGGCAAGACCCGCTTGCGGCGCGAATGGCAATTGTTCGACGACGTCATCGCCGCCAGCCTGCGCCTGCTCAAGCCGCAACTGGCCGAGCGTCCGGTGAAGGTCCGCCTGCAGCCCGATCTGCCGCTGGTGGAGCTGGACGCGGTGCTGATGGAACGGGTGGTGTGCAACCTGATCGACAATGCCGCCAAGTATTCACCCGCCGGCGCGCCCATCGAGATCGGCACCTATGTGGATGAGGCCGGCGGCCGCGCCTGCATCGAGGTGTGCGACCACGGGCCCGGCTTCCCCCCCGGCAAGCTGGCGCGGATGTTCGAACTGTTCGAGCGCGGCAACCCGGAGTCCTCGGTGCCCGGCATGGGCCTGGGGCTGGCGATCTGCCAGCGCATCGTTGCCGCCCACGGCGGCGAGATCGAGGTGCGCAACCGCCCCGAAGGCGGCGCCTGCGTCAAGCTCTGGCTGCCGCTCGGCAACCCGCCGGCCATCGGCGAAGAGTGATGGGCGCCGGAGTAGAATCGAACGCCATGGACGTGACCGTGCTCGTCGTCGAGGATGAACCGCAGATCCGCCGCCTGGTGCGCAACGCACTGGAGGGCGAGGGCTACCGGGTGTTTACCGCGGCCACCGGCGAGCGCAGCCTGATCGAAGCCGGCACCCGCAAGGCCGACCTCATCGTACTCGACCTCGGCCTGCCGGACATGGACGGCATGGAGGTGCTGCGCCACCTGCGCAGCTGGAGCCATGTGCCGGTGCTCATCCTGTCCGCCCGCGGCGAGGAAGATGACAAGGTGCGCGCGCTGGACGAAGGCGCCGACGACTACCTCGCCAAGCCCTTCGGCGTTGCCGAACTGCTGGCGCGGGTGCGGGCGCTGGTGCGCCGCCACGTGCGCCACGAGGACAACTCCGGCCGCCTCGCCTTCGGCAACGTGGAAGTCGACTTCGTGCGCCGCACCGTCACCCGTGGCGGAGAAGCCCTGCATCTCACCAAGATCGAGTACCGCCTGCTCACGGTACTGGCCGGCAATGCCGGCAAGGTGCTCACCCATCGCCACCTGATGCGCGAGGTGTGGGGCCCCGCCTATGCGGACAGCAACCATTACCTGCGCATTTACGTCGGCCGCCTGCGCCAGAAGCTGGAGGCCGACCCCGCCCAGCCAGTGCACTTCCTCACCGAAACCGGCGTCGGCTACCGCTTCCAGCCCTGAGTCCGCAAGCGCCCCTCGCGCCCGGTGGCGGCAAACCAGCACGCTCGGCTTCCGCGCCGCCCGCACGCCCTCCGGAGCGCACTGAAGGCCCTGGAATCCTCCCGCTGCCGAGGCCGAGGCCGAGGCCGAAAGAAAGGCTTTCCGCGAGTAGCCGCCCGCCTCTCCACTCTCTCCGCATTTACGCTTTTTTTGCATCGCAGCATCGACTGTTTACCGGAATTAGCCATCGCAATCCCTAAGCTGGACTCATCCCCCATCCAGGAGTGAGTCATGGCCTTGAAGATAGATCCGGTGCAGTGCACCAGTTGCGGCATGTGCGAATCCGTCTGCCCGACCAGTTCCATCGCCGAGCGGAAAGGCGTGTATCGCATCGATGCCGACGGCTGTACCGAGTGCGACGGCGGTGATCCGGAGTGCATGGACAACTGCCCGGTCGACGGCTGTATTTCCTACGCCTGAGGGCCGCCACCATGCACAGCGTCGTCTGCATCAAGCAGGTACCCGACAGCGCCCAGATCCGGGTGCATCCGGTCACCAACACCATCATGCGGCAGGGCGTGCCCGCCATCATCAACCCCTACGACCTCTTCGCCCTGGAAGAGGCGCTGCGGCTGAAGGACAAGCACGGCGGCCGGGTCACCGTGATCACCATGGGCCCGCCACAGGCCGAAGCCGCGCTGCGCAAGGCGCTGTCCTACGGTGCCGACGAGATCATCCTCGTCACCGACAAGGCTTTCGCCGGCGCCGACACGCTGGCGACCAGCTTCGCCCTGGCCTCGGCCATCCGCAAGATCGACGAAACCCATCCGGTCACCCTGGTGTTCACCGGCAAGCAGACCATAGACGGCGACACCGCCCAGGTCGGCCCCGGCATTGCCAAGCGCATGGAACTGCAGCTGCTCACCTATGTGTCCCGCATCAACGAACTGGATGGGGCCAGCGGCACGATCACGGTGGAACGCCGCGCCGAAGGCGGCGTGCAGCTGCTCAAGACCGCCCTGCCCTGCCTGGTGACCATGCTGGAAGGCACCAACGAGATGCGCCGCGGCAGCCTGCCCGACCAGCTGCGCGCGGCGCGTCACGAGCTGACGCGCTGGGACCGCGTGGCCGCCGGCATCGAGGACGTCACCAAGATCGGCCTGAAGGGCTCGCCTACGGTGGTGAACAAGGTCTTCACCCCCAGCCCGCGCGCCGAGAAGGCGGAAATGGTGACGGTGGACAGCGGCCGACCGGCCGACCTCGCCGTCGAACTCATCGCCCGCCTGGGCCAGCGCTTCCCGGTGGTGGAAGCGGAACTCGCCCGCCGCGCCGGCTAAGGAGACGAACATGAGCAACGACGCACCCGTGAAGAAGAAGCGCAAATTCGAACTCGACCCGCGGCTGGCCGCCTACAAGGGCGTGTGGGTCTTCATCGAACACGAACGCGGCCAGGTCCATCCGGTGTCCTGGGAGTTGCTGGGCGAAGGCCGCAAGCTGGCCGACATGCTGGGCGTGGAGCTGGCCGGCGTGGTGCTCGCCGCCCCCGGCGACGATGGCCAGCGCTTCTGCCACGACGCCTTCGCCTACGGCGCCGACCTCTGCTACCTGATGGAAAGCCCGGTGCTGAAGGACTACCGCAACGACCCCTACACCCGCGGCATGACCGAGCTGGTCAACACCTACCAGCCGGAAGTGCTGCTGCTGGGCGCCACCACCCAGGGCCGCGACCTCGCCGGCTCGGTGGCCACCACCCTGCTCACCGGCCTCACCGCCGACTGCACCAGCCTCACCATAGACCTGGAAAACCGCAGCCTCGCCGCCACCCGCCCGACCTTCGGCGGCAGCCTGCTGTGCACCATCGTGACGCTGAACTACCGGCCGCAGATGGCCACGGTGCGGCCGCGGGTGATGGCGATGCCGGAGCGCCAGGAAGGTCGCGGCGCACTGATCAACGCGCGCATCGTGGAGCACCCGCTGGCGATGGCCGAGGAATCCATCATCACCAAGGTGCTGGACTATATCCCCGACGACAGCCGCGACAAGCCGCAGCTGCCCTTCGCCGACATCATCGTCTCCGGCGGCAAGGGCCTCGCCAAACAGGAGAACTTCCAGCTGGTGTGGGACCTGGCCCGGGTGCTGGGAGCCGAAGTGGGCGCCTCCCGCCCGGTGGTGCAGGCCGGCTGGGCCGAGCTGGACCGCCAGGTCGGCCAGTCCGGCAAGACGGTGCGGCCCAAGCTCTACATTGCCGCCGGCATCTCCGGCGCCATCCAGCACCGCGTCGGCATGGAAGGCGCGGACTGCATCATCGCCATCAACAACGACCCCAACGCGCCCATCTTCGACTTCGCCCACTACGGCATCGTCGGCGACGCGCTGCAGATCCTGCCGGCGCTCACCGAGGCCTTCCGGCAGAAGCTCGCCACCACCCGCCGCGCAGGCTGAAGGAGCCGCATCATGAGTGAGAAATTCGATGTCATCGTGGTCGGCGCAGGTGCCTCCGGCAACGCCGCCGCCTACACCCTGGCCAAGTCCGGCCTCAAGGTGCTGCAGCTGGAGCGCGGCGAAACGCCAGGCGCCAAGAACGTGCAGGGCGCCATCCTGTATGCCGATGCGCTGGAACGCATCATTCCCGACTTCCGCGAGGAAGCGCCGCTGGAACGCCACATCATCGAGCAGCGCATGTGGGTGATGGACGAGCGCTCCTACGTCGGCAGCCACTTCCGCTCCGACGACTTCAACAAGCCGCCCTACAACCGCTACACCATCATCCGCGCCAAGTTCGACAAGTGGTTCTCCGACAAGGTGAAGGAGGCTGGCGCGCTGGTGATCTGCGAAACCACGGTCAAGGAGCTGCTGCGCGACGACAAGGGCAAGGTCATCGGCGTCGAGGTGGACCGCGCCGACGGCAGGATCTACGCCGACCTCGTCATCCTCGCCGACGGGGTGAACTCCACCCTGGCGCGCAAGGCCGGCTTCCGCCCGGAGCTGGACCCCAAGCACGTCGCGCTGGCGGTGAAGGAAATCCACTTCCTGCCCAAGGACGTCATCGAGTCGCGTTTCAACATCCAGGATGAAGAAGGCGTGGTGATCGAGATGATGGGCAAGATCACCCACGGCATGATGGGCACCGGCTTCCTCTATACCAACAGCGATTCCATCAGCGTCGGCGTCGGCTGCCTGCTGTCCGACTTCATGGAGCAGAAGATCACGCCCTACCAATTGCTGGAACAGTTGAAGGCGCATCCTTCGGTCGCGCCCATGCTGGAAGGCGGCGAGATGAAGGAATACGCCGCCCACCTGATTCCCGAAGGCGGCTACCACGCCATCCCGCAGATCTACGGCGACGGCTGGCTGATCGTCGGCGACTCCGGCATGTTCGTGAATGCGGTGCACCGCGAAGGCTCCAACCTCGCCATGACCACCGGCCGCATTGCCGCCGAGACCGCCATCGAGCTCAGCCGCGCCGGCAAGGCGATGAGCGCCGCCAACCTTGCGCTCTATCGTCAGCGCCTGGACGACAGCTTCGTCATCAAGGATCTGAAGAAGTACAAGGATCTGCCCGACCTGCTCGACACCAACAAGCAGTTCCTCACCACCTACCCGGAACTGCTCAACCGTTCCGCCTACGCCATGCTCAAGGTGGATGGCGAGGACAAGCGCAGCAAACAGAAAGACATCTATCGCGGCTTCCGCGCCGAACGCAGCCTCTTCGGCCTGCTCGGCGACGCCTACAAACTGTGGAGGGCATTTCGATGAGCGACAAAGCGGTCAGC
The DNA here is from genome assembly GCF_012911025.1 of Azoarcus sp. TTM-91. Taxonomy (GTDB): domain Bacteria; phylum Pseudomonadota; class Gammaproteobacteria; order Burkholderiales; family Rhodocyclaceae; genus Azoarcus. The sequence goes on from NZ_WUEI01000007.1 coordinate 34,930, forward strand.
ATCAAGGTCGAAGACAAGCTGTACCAGAACCGCTACCTGGTCGACGCCGAGCGCCCGCACATCCAGATCAGGGATGAAGCCATCTGCGCCAGCTGCACCACCCGCCAGTGCACCGTCTGCTGTCCGGCCGGCTGTTACGAAGGCGCCGAAGGCAAGGTGGTGCTGACCACCGACGGCTGCCTGGAATGCGGCACCTGCCGGGTGATCTGCACCACCCACCGCAACGTGGAATGGGAATATCCGCGCGGCGGCTACGGCATCCAGTTCAAGTTCGGCTGACGAAGCAGGCCGCCGGCATTCCCGCACCCCTGCACCACGGCGGGATGCCGGCAGCCGCACCTGGCCAGGCCTTTCGCAGCCCTGCAGAAGAGCGGGCGGGCCGCAGGCCGGCAACTCCGAATCCAGAACGGCGCGGGAGAGCATCGCCGTGACAAGAGCTGGACGCAAGCCCAGCCAGCCTCACCGCCGGCCACCGGGCAAAAAAGCCGGAAACCGCATCCATGCGGACAACATGATTCAAAAGCGATAAGCGCGAAGAGCCCGAGGCCGGCAACAGCAATGGCCGCCCCGCCCCCCTTCCCTGAAGCACATCTGCTGAGCGCCCGCACGGGATGCAGCTCACCGACGCCGATGCCACTTTTCCGTGCAGGCTGCGTGGTAACATCCGCTTTTAAAAACCACGCGTTTCGAGCCCCCATGTTCTCCTCGCAAGACACCCTCGCCAAGGTCGATCCCGAGCTCTGGTCCGCCGTCCAGGCCGAGAACCGCCGCCAGGAAGATCACATCGAACTGATCGCCTCGGAAAACTATGTCTCCCACGCGGTGATGGAAGCCCAGGGCTCCCAGCTCACCAACAAGTACGCGGAAGGCTATCCGGGCAAGCGTTACTACGGCGGCTGCGAACATGTGGACGTGGTCGAACAACTGGCCATCGACCGCCTGAAGGCGCTGTTCGGCGCCGAGGCCGCCAACGTGCAGCCCAACTCCGGCTCGCAGGCCAACCAGGCGGTGCTGATGGCCTTCGCCAAACCGGGCGACACCATCATGGGCATGAGCCTGGCCGAAGGCGGCCACCTCACCCACGGCATGCCGCTGAACATGTCCGGCAAGTGGTTCAACGTCGTCGCCTACGGCCTCGACGAGAAGGAAGAAATCGACTACGACGCGATGGAAGCGCTGGCCCGCGAGCACAAGCCGCGCATCATCGTCGCCGGCGCCTCCGCCTACTCCCTGCGCATCGACTTCGAGCGCTTCGCCAAGGTCGCCAAGGAAGTCGGCGCCATCTTCTGGGTGGACATGGCCCACTACGCCGGCCTCATCGCCGCCGGCTACTACCCGAACCCGGTGCCGCACGCCGACGTTGTCACCTCCACCACCCACAAGACCCTGCGCGGCCCGCGCGGCGGCATCATCCTGATGAAGGCCGAGCACGAGAAGGCGATCAACTCCGCCATCTTCCCCGGCCTGCAGGGCGGCCCGCTGGAGCACGTCATCGCGGCCAAGGCGGTGGCCTTCAAGGAAGCGGCCACGCCGGCCTTCCGCAACTACCAGGAACAGGTCATCGCCAACGCCCGTGTCATGGCACGGGTGCTGGGCGAGGAGCGCGGCCTGCGCATCGTCTCCGGCCGTACCGAGAGCCACGTCTTCCTGCTCGACCTGCGGGCAATGAAGATCACCGGCAAGGAAGCCGAGGCCGCGCTGGGCCGCGCCCACATCACGGTGAACAAGAACGCCATCCCGAAGGATCCGGAAAAGCCCTTCGTCACCTCCGGCATCCGCATCGGCTCGCCGGCGATGACCACCCGTGGCTTCACCGAGATCGAAGCCGAGAAGATCGCCCACCTGATCGCCGACGTGCTCGCCGCGCCGAGCGACGAGGCGGTGCTGGAGCGGGTGCGCGGCCAGGTTGCCGAGCTGTGCGCCAAGTTCCCGGTCTACGGCGCCTGAGCCGGTCGTAAGGCGCCACCACGGGGAAGGTCCGCGGTGTACGCTGCGGCGGCACCCTCCCCGTCAGGCCAAACGGCTCCACGTCCATGAAGTGCCCTTTCTGCGACGACCCCAACACCCAGGTCACCGACACCCGTGAGAACGAGGACGGTGACGTGGTGCGTCGCCGCCGCCGCTGCGTGAAGTGCGACAAGCGCTTCACCACCTACGAGCGCATCGATCTCAAGATGCCGCACATCGTCAAACGCAACGGCAGCCGCAGCGAGTTCGACCACCGCAAGCTCACCGCCAGCATGCAGCTGGCGCTGCGCAAGCGGCCGGTGACCACCGAAGACGTGGAAGCCGCGGTAGACCGCATCGAGGCCCGTCTGCTGTCACTGGGCGAGCCGGAAGTCCCCAGCGAGAAGATTGGCGAACTGGTGATGAAGGAGCTGAAGAAGCTCGACAAGGTCGCCTACATCCGCTTCGCCTCGGTGTATCGCAACTTCGCCGACGTGGACGAGTTCGCCGAAGTCGTACGCGAAGTGCAGGCCAGACCCAAGCGCGGCCGCGGCAGCGGCCCGGCCACGCCAGACCCCGAACATGACCTTTTCGGCGGCTGATCACGCCGCGATGGCGCGCGCGCTGGCGCTCGCCGAGCAGGGCCTCGACACCACCACACCGAATCCCCGCGTCGGCTGCGTGCTGGTGCGCGACGGCGTCATCGTCGGCGAAGGCTGGCATCAGCGCGCCGGCGAGCCGCACGCCGAAATCCATGCACTGCGCATGGCCGGCGAAGCCGCCCGCGGCGCGACCGCCTACGTCACCCTGGAACCCTGCTCCCACTTCGGCCGCACCCCGCCGTGCGCCGACGCGCTGGTGGACGCCGGCGTCGCCCGGGTGGTCGCGGCGATGGAAGACCCCAACCCGCTGGTCGCCGGCCGTGGCCTCGCCCGCCTGCGGGCCACCAGCATCATCGCCGAGAGCGGGCTGATGGAAGCCCAGGCGCGCGAGCTGAACATCGGCTTCGTCTCGCGCATGACCCGCGGCCGCCCCTGGGTGCGGCTGAAGGCCGCCAGCACCCTGGACGGCAAAACTGCACTGGAGAACGGCGTCAGCCAGTGGATCACCGGCGAAGCCGCGCGGCGCGACGGCCATCGCTGGCGTGCGCGCGCCTGTGCCATCCTGACCGGCATGGGTACCGTCAGGGAAGACGACCCCCAGCTCACCGTGCGCGACGTGCCCTGCGAACGCCAGCCGCTGCGCATCCTCATCGACGCCCGGCTGGAGCTCCCATCCACCGCGCGCCTGCTGGCGGGCCCGCCCATCCTGATCGCCACAGCCGGCGGCAATCCGATACGCGAGGCGGAACTGCGGGCCGCCGGCCACGAGGTTCTGGTGCTGCCGAACACGGCTGGCAAGGTGGATCTGCCGCAGCTTTTCCGCGCCCTCGGCGCGCGCAGCCTCAACGAAATCCACGTCGAAGCCGGCTTCAAACTCAATGGCTCGCTGCTGCGGGAAGGCTGTGTGGATGAGTTGCTGCTCTATCTCGCCCCCATGCTGGTCGGCGATGCCGCGCAGGGGCTATTCAACCTGGCGCCGCTGAGCGCGCTGGACCAGGCCCTGCGCCTGGACATCCGCGACCTGCGCCAAATCGGCGACGACTTCCGCCTGCTGGCGCGCCCGCGTCAGGTCTGAGCCCTCGCGCGCTCGGCGCACACCGGGCAAGCCGGATCACGCCCGAAGGACACGCTGCGCCAGTTCATGCCCAGGCTGTCGAGCAACAGCAGGCGACCATCCAGCGTAGTGCCACAGCCACTGAGCAGCTTCAGCGCCTCGGCCGCCTGGGTGGCGCCGACGATGCCGGTCAGCGGCGCGAACACGCCCATCACCGCGCAGCGCACCTCCTCCACATCCTCGCCTTCGGGGAACAGGCAGTGGTAGCAGGGCGCCTCCCGCTGACGCAGATCGAACACCGAGATCTGGCCATCGAAGCGGATCGCCGCGCCGGAAATCAGCGGCCGGGCATGGCGGGCACAGGCGCGGTTGATGGCATGACGGGTGGCGAAGTTGTCCGAACAGTCCAGCACCACGTCGGCGGCGGCCACCTCCGCCTCCAGCGCCTCACCCTGCAAGCGTAGCGCTCGTGTTTCCACCCGCGCCAGCGGATTCAGGCGATGCAGCGTATCCCGGCCGGACTCCACCTTGAGCCGCCCCACGCCTTCCGCGCTGTGCAGAATCTGCCGCTGGAGGTTGGTGAGGTCCACCGTGTCGTCGTCGGCCAACACCAGCGTGCCCACGCCAGCCGCGGCCAGATACATGGCCGCCGGCGACCCCAGGCCGCCAGCGCCGACGATCAGCGCGCGGGCGCCCAGGATGGCCTCCTGCCCCTCCACACCGATTTCAGGCAACAGGATGTGGCGGCTGTAACGCAGCAGTTGATCGTCGTTCATGACATCAGGAAATGAAAAAGGACCGCAGTGCGGTCCGAAGCTCTCCAACCCGGCGAAGCCGGCCTACTTGTAGCCCCGGAGATCCGGTGGCGTGGTGTCGTGATCGCCGTGAGGGTGGTGCTCCCAGGCATGCACATACACTTTGTGGGATTGCTTCAGCAGACGCTCCGGCGACCCCAGATTGCGCCGCTGCGTTTCCTCGCTGAAACGGATCAGCCAGCGACCCAGCTGCCAGCGCAAACCCTCGTCCAGCACTAACCCTTGAGCCCGCAGGCGGGCCTCCAAGCCCTGGAGGGAGTGCTCCAGCACCGAGTAGCTCACCAGCAGCTCAGCTGCGGCCCCACGTACTACCGTCACCCCCTGGAGCGCCGCGAGGACCGCAATCGCCTGTTCGCACTGCTGCGGCCAGCGGGGATGCAGCCGCAGCACCCGCCGCTTCAGCACGCCTCCGCCCGGCGCCGGATGATGGTGACGCCTGCCGGCCAGCTTGTACGCCGTTTCCCTCAGCATCACCCACCTCCATGAGCGCGATTACTTCTTGTTCTGGACGATCTGCAGTCCCTTCAGCAGATTCACCGCCTGAGCCAGTTGGTAGTCGTCCTTGCCGGCCAGTTCGAAGCGCGGCGGCATGTCTTCGTCGTCGCCCTTGCCGTTGTTCTGCAGCAGGCGCTCGGCTTCCGGATCGCGGTCGTTGCCCAAGTGGCCCTGCAGGTCCGCCTCGCGCACACGACGGGCGGAACCGTTGGTGCTCTCCTCGACGACGATGTCCGGCTCTATGCCCTTGGCCTGGATGGAGCGCCCCCCCGGCGTGTAGTAGCGCGCGGTAGTGAGCTTGATCGCGGTATTCGCATTCAGCGGAATGATGGTCTGCACCGAACCCTTGCCGAAGGTCTGGGTGCCCATCACCACCGCACGCTTGTGATCCTGCAGCGCACCGGCGACGATTTCAGAAGCGGAGGCAGAGCCGCCGTTCACCAGCACCACCATCGGCAGATCCTTGATGCTGGGCGGCAGGGACTTCAGGAAGTCGTCCCGGGTGCCGCGCAGGTAGTCTTCCGGTGCGGCGCGGTATTCGCGCTTGGCATCCTCGGTGCGGCCGTCTGTGGAGACGACCACCGTGTTGGCCGGCAGGAAGGCAGCGGCGACGCCGACCGCACCGTGCAGCAGGCCGCCCGGGTCGTTGCGCAGATCGAGCACCAGCCCCTTCAGCTGACCTTCCTTGACCAGCTTGTCCAGGTGCTGAACCAGCGAGGAGGCGGTGTTCTCCTGAAACTGGGCGACACGCACGTAGCCATAGCCGGGTTCGACGATCTTGGACTTGACGCTCTGCACCTTGATGACTTCACGCGTCAGCGTGATCACCACCGGCCGGTTCTCGCCCTTGCGCATGATGGTGAGTGTGATGTCGGTCTTGGGCTTGCCGCGCATGCGCTTGACCGCATCGTTCAGGCTCATGCCCTTGACCGGGGTGTCATCCAGCTTGACGATGAGGTCGCCCGCCTTGACGCCGGCGCGGAAAGCCGGCGTGTCTTCGATCGGCGAGATGACCTTGACGAAGCCGTCCTCGGTGCCAACCTCGATGCCGAGGCCCCCGAACTCGCCCTGGGTGCCGACCTGCAGATCCTTGAAGGCCTCCGCGTCCAGGTAGGCGGAGTGGGGATCCAGCCCGGACAGCATGCCGCTGATCGCCTGGGTGATCAGCTTCTTGTCCTCGACCGGCTCGACGTAGCCCTGCTTGATCGCGTTGAACACGTCGGCGAAGGCGCGCAGTTCTTCCACCGGTAGCGGCGCCGGCGTGACCTTGTCGGCGTTGGCGGAGAAATTGAGGCTGATCATCACCCCGGCGAAAACGCCGGTCATCACCAGGCCGACTTGCTTCAGCTTGCTGCGCATAAGGACTCCATCGGGGCGCGTCCCGGCCTTCCGGGCCGCATCTTCGTTCGTTTCGTCAGTTGAGCCTGACCCACAGCATCGGGTCCAGCGGCCGGCCCTGATGACGGATTTCAAAGTATAAACCTGATTCCGCAACGCCCCCGCTGGCCCCCACGCTGGCAATTGCGTCGCCACCGCCCACCTTGTCGCCGACTTCCTTCAGCAGGGCATCGTTGTTGCCGTAAACCGAAAGGTAGTCACCGCCGTGGTCGATGATGAGCAGATTGCCGTAGCCACGCAACCAGTCGGAGAAGACCACTTCGCCGCCCGCAACCGCGCGCACCTCGCTGCCGTTGCCGGCGCGGATGAAGACGCCCTTCCAGGTGGTGCCGCCTTCGGCCCTTGGAGCACCGAAGCGTCCCACCAGTTCTCCCCGCACCGGGAATCTGAGCTGGCCGCGCAACTGCGCAAAACTGACGCCGGTGGGCGTGGCTCCAGCGGCATGGCGGACCTCGCCCACCACCGGTTCGGAGCGGCGCGGCGTCTGGCTGCCTTGAGATGGAGGGCTGGCCGCGGCAGCCGCCGCCCGCTCGCGCGCGGCCTGCTGCTCGGCGGCACGGCGTGCTGCGGCCTGGCGCGCCGCCGCTTCACGGGCGCGCTGTACCAGGGTATCGATGAGCCGGCCCAGGCGCTGCTCGTCCTGACGCAGGGCACTCACCTCTTTCTGCTGGGTCTTCAGTTGATCGGAAATCAGCGCCAGGGCCTGCTTGCGGGTTTCATGGACCGAGGCCAGCTCGGCCTGCCGTGCCTGCTGCTCCGCCGCCAGTGCGACGACGCGGTCGCGGCGCTGGCCGATCTCGGCCGCGCGCATCGCCTTTTCCTTGAGATCCGCGCGCAGGGATTCGATCAGCCCCAGGCGGGCGCGACCAAGGTGTTCCAGGTAATGGGCATCGCGGGCGAGCTGGTTGGGATCGCGCGCCGACAGCAGCGGCGCCACGCCATCGGCGGCGCCATGCATATAGTGCCGCCGCAGCCACTCCGCCAGTTCGTCCTGGCGGGCGGCGATGCGCCCTTCGACTTCCCGCTGCTCGGCTTCCAGCAGCGCCAGTTTGCGCTCGGCATCCGCCTTCTCGCCCCCCAGCCGGCGCACCTCACGCTCCACCCGGGACACGGCCCGCTCGGCTTCCGCCAGCGCGGTGGCCGCGCCGGAGCGGGACGCCTCGGTCTGCGCCATGTCCTTCTGCAACTCGCGGATGCGGCGCTTCAGGTCGTCCAGGTCGGAGCGCTTCTCGGCCAGGTCGCCCGCCTGCTGCGCCAGCGCCGGCCAGGCGAGCGACACCGCCACTGCAACCAGCAGGCAGCGCAGTACGCGGCGTGATGTCCTCATCTGGCGAAGCGGGAAAGTCAGGCCTTGGCCTTGCCCTGGCTGGCAACCGCAGCCTGGGCGGCGCGGATGGTCTCTTCGTCGGCGAGGTAGTAGTGCTTCACCGGCTTGAGGTTGGCATCCAGTTCATAGACCAGCGGCTGGGCAGTCGGAATGTTGAGGGCGACGATGTCGTCGTCGGAAATCCCGTCCAGGTACTTGATCAGCGCACGCAGACTGTTGCCGTGGGCAGCGACCAGGATGCGGCGGCCGGCCAGAATCTGTGGCACGACCACCGTTTCCCAGTAAGGCACCACGCGCGCCACCGTGTCCTTCAGGCATTCGGTGCGCGGAAACTGGGCCTTGGGCAGGCCGGCGTAGCGCGGGTCATCCACGGTGAGGCGCTCGTCGCCTTCGGGCAGCGGGTCGGGCGGAGTGTCGTAGGAGCGGCGCCACACCAGCACCTGCTCGTCACCGAAGCGGGCAGCAGTCTCGGCCTTGTTCAGGCCCTGCAGCGCACCGTAGTGGCGCTCGTTGAGACGCCAGGAATGCTCAACCGGCAGCCACAGGGAATCCAGTTCTTCCAGCACGATGTTCAAGGTCTTGTTCGCGCGCTTCAGCACCGAGGTGAAGGCGAGATCGAAGCCATAGCCCTCGGCCTTCAGCAGCTTGCCCGCGCGATGCGCTTCTTCCGTACCCTGCTCGGTAAGGTCTACATCGGTCCAGCCGGTGAAGCGGTTTTCCTTGTTCCAGGTGGATTCGCCATGGCGAAGCAGAACGATCTTGTACATGTGGGGATCGAGTCCGGTTTAGGGGTTTGAACGGGGATGACGGCCCGGGCGGCAACCATGCGGCGCCAGCCGAGCAAGACCGCGGCGCGATATTTTATACTAACGGTTTTGCCCGCCCGGCCTTCACGTGAACAAAGAAGACATCTTCGAGCTGATAGACAAGCACGAGCACATCGAGATGGCCGCCCGGGCGCTGAAGGCGATCGCCCATCCACTGCGGCTGAAGATCCTGTGCGTGCTGGGCGAAGGCGAGGTCTGCGTGCAGGACATCGTCGAAGCGGTGGGCACCTCGCAAAGCAACATCTCGCAACATCTGGCCATCCTGCGCGACAAGGGCGTACTCCAGACGCGCAAGGATGCCAACCGGGTCTATTACCGTGTGGGCGACCAACGCACCCTGCAACTCATCGTGCTCATGCGCGAGGTCTTCTGCGGCGTGCCGCCCAGGCATTGAGCCCGTCCATCGATTTTCCCAACCCAACCGGAGCGACGTTTTGGTGGAATTCCTGCAACAGAACTGGTACTGGGCCGCCCTGGCGGTGGCCAGCGGCGCTTGGCTGCTCGTGGAAACCGTGCGCAGCGGCAACAACAAGGCGCAACTCTCGCCGGTCCAGGCCACGCTGCTGATCAACCGCGAAGACGCCATCGTCGTCGATGTGCGGGATCAGGGCGAATATGCCGCCGGCCACATCGCCGGCTCCCGCCACATCCCCGCGGGCGAACTGGAACGGCGCAGTGGCGAACTCGACAAGTTCAAATCGCGTCCAATCATCCTCTGCTGCGCCACCGGCAACCGCTCGGCTGGCGCGCTGGCCCAATTGCGCAAAGCCGGTTTCGAGAAGGTGTACAACCTGCGCGGCGGCATCATGGAATGGGAGAAGGCAGGCCAGCCGCTGAGCCGCAAGAGGAAATGACCATGCCCCACATCCGCATGTACGCTACCGGCACCTGTCCCTATTGCCATCGCGCGGAGCACCTGCTTCGCAGCAAGGGGGTGGGCGACGAACTGGAACTGATCCGGGTGGACATCGACCCCTCCCGCCGTGCAGAAATGATGCAACTCAGCGGCCGGCGCACGGTTCCGCAGATCTTCATCGGCGATTACCATGTCGGCGGCTGCGACGACCTGCACGACCTCGACCACCGGGGCGGCCTGGATCCACTGCTTCAAGGCCAGGGGGCCTGAGCCCTCCGGCATCCCGCTGTAACAATCATCTTCACCAAAACACCACCGAGCAGGCTTTCCGAAATGACCGAAAACGCGCAACCCGTATTCTCCATCGAGAAGATCTACGTGAAGGATCTCTCCCTCGAGGTCCCCAACGCCCCGCAGGTCTTCCTCGAGCGCGAGACGCCGCAGATCAACGTGCAGCTGCGCACCGAAGGCAAGGGCATCAACGACGGCCTGTTCGAGATCGTGCTGACCGTGACCGTGTCGGCCGAGCTGCCGGAATCCAAGACGGTGTTCCTGGTCGAAGTGGCCCAGGCAGGCGTGTTCCAGATCCGCAACATCCCGCAGGAAGACCTGGAGCCGGTGATGATGGTCGGCTGCCCCAACATTCTTTTCCCTTATGCCCGCGAGGCGGTTTCCGACGCGATCACCCGCGCCGGCTTCCAGCCGGTGGTGCTGGCGCCGGTGAACTTCGACGCCCTCTACCAGCAGCAGCGCGAGCAAGCCGCTGCCCAGCCGGGCGAGGTCCCGGTCCAGTAAGGACGTTGCTATGATCGCTTCCCGCCTGCGCCTCTCTCTCGGACTCGGCCTGGCGCTCGCCTGCGCCAGCCCGCTCGCCCAGGCCATCGAGTTCCGCTCGGTCGCCGCGCCGGCCATCCTCTACGACTCCCCATCCAACCAAGGCAAGCGGCTGTTCATCGTCGCCCCCGGTACGCCGGTGGAGGTCGTGGTGGCGCTGGACAAATGGGTGAAGGTGCGCGATCCGGCGGGAGCGATCAACTGGATAGAACGGGGCGCGCTGAGCGACAAGCGCACGCTGATGGTCACCGCCCCGCGCACCCTGGTGCGCCAGCACGCCTCCGAGGAGGCCCCGCCGGCCTTCGAGGCGGTGCGCGACCTCGTGCTCGAACTCGTGGAAGCGCCCGCCAACGGCTGGGTGAAGGTCCGCCACCAGGACGGCGCCAGCGGCTACATCCGCGTCGGCGAAGTCTGGGGGCTGTGAGCCGGATGCGAATAGCTGTATTCGGTGCCGGCGCCTGGGGCACCGCCCTCGCCCAGGCCTTCTCCTCCGCCCATGAAACCACCTTGTGGGCGCGCAATTCCGAACATATCGACGCCATGCGGCAGTCGGGCGAGAACGCCCGCTACCTGCCCGGCATTCCACTGTCACCGGCGCTGTCGCTGAGCGCGGATTTCGCCGCGACGGCCACCGGCGCCGATCTGCACCTCGTCGTCACCCCGCTCTCCGGCCTGCGCACCACGGTCAGAACGCTGCGCCAGCTGCAACCGGACACGCCGCTGCTGTGGGCCTGCAAGGGCCTGGAGGCCGGCACCGGCAAGCTGCCGCATGAGATCGTCACCGAAGAACTGGGCGCGGACGCGGCCTGCGGCGTGCTCACAGGCCCCAGCTTCGCCGCCGAGGTCGCCCGCCAGCAACCCACTGCGGTAACGCTGGCAGCGGCAGATGCGGCCTTCGCCGAGTTCTGGGTCAACCAGCTGCACCAGCCGCTGCTGCGCATTTACGGCAATACCGACCTCGTTGGCTGCGAGATCGGCGGCGCGGTCAAGAACGTCATGGCCATCGCCGCCGGCGTGTCCGACGGCATGGGTTTCGGCCTCAATGCCCGCGCCGCGCTCATTACCCGCGGGCTCGCGGAGATCGCCCGCCTGGGTGCCGCCCTCGGCGGCCGCCCGGATACGCTGATGGGCCTGGCCGGCATGGGCGATCTCATCCTCACCTGCACTGGCGACCTCTCGCGCAACCGCCGCGTTGGCCTGGCGCTGGCTGCCGGCAAGACCCTGGACGAAATCCTGCGCGAGCTCGGCCATGTCGCCGAGGGCGTGTCCACCGCGCGCGAAGTCGTCGGCCTGGCTGGCCGGCTGGGCGTGGAGATGCCGATCTGCGAGGCGGTCCATGGCCTGCTGCACGACGGACTGGTCGCCCGCGAGGTGGTGGAACAGTTGCTGTCCCGCGATCCCAAGCACGAGTAAGCCGAGAGCGAGGGCTCAGACAGCGCCTCGCCTTCCAACTCAAACGCCGCCGGCAAACCCCTGCTGCCGCCAAGCCTCCAGCACCAGCACGGCCACCGAGTTGGACAGATTCATGCTGCGGCAACCGGGCTTCATCGGTATCCGTAGCCGCCGCTCCGGCGGCAGCGCATCCAGTATCTCCGCCGGTAGCCCACGGCTCTCCGGCCCGAAGACGAAGACATCGCCAGCCTGGAACGCCACTTGATCGTAGCGGGCGCTCGCCTTGGTCGTCAGGGCGAAGAAGCGGCGTCCGACCAAGGTCGAAACGCAGCTATCCCAATCCTTGTGCACCGTGACCTGGGCCATGTCGTGATAGTCCAGCCCGGCCCGCGCCAGCGTCTTGTCGGTGATGACGAAACCCAGCGGCTCCACCAGATGCAGGTGCGCGCCGGCATTCGCCGCCAGGCGGATGACGTTGCCGGTATTCGGCGGTATCTCAGGCTGGAACAGGACGATATCGAACATGGGCCGGACAGGCGGGGCAGACGGAAAGCGCGCACTTTAGCCCAGAAGCCGGCGGCGGTTGGCCACGGCGGCGCCTCAACCCGGCGGCGGCGTCCGTGCCACCACCAGGTTCTCCACCCATGCGGCGCCGCTGCGCTTGAGGCAACGCGCCAGTTCATCCAGGCTTGCGCCGGAGGTCATCACATCGTCGACCACAGCCACCCTCATGCCGTTGACATCGCTTCGGCAGACGAAGGCGCCGCGCAATGCCGCCCGCCGCTCCTGCCGCGACAGCCCCTCCAGCTTGGGCGTGGCGCGCACTCGCGCCACGCCGCGCAACACCAGTGGCAGACCGGCCAGCCGTGCGAGCGGCCGGGCTATCTCCACCGCCTGGTTGAAACCGCGCTCCGCAAGACGGGCCGGATGCAGCGGCATGGGCAGGATCAGATCGAGCTCGCGCGGAAACATCGCCGCCATCATCTCTTCGGCGAAAAAGCCGGCCAGGGAGAAACGCTGGCGGTACTTCAGCGCCTGCACCAGTCCATCCAGAGGAAAGCGGTAATCGAAAAGCGCCTGACTGGCATCGAAGGCCGGTGGCCGCTTCAGGCATTGGCCGCAGACGCCGCCAGCCGGCAGCGGCTGAGCGCAAACCCGGCATCTGGCGTTGCGCACGTGGGGCAGATCGACAGCACATTCCGGGCACACCGGCGCGCCGCCCTGCTCCAGCCCGCAGACGCAGCAACGCTGCGGCAGAACCGCGTCCAGCACCGCGCGCATGCCGCGCCGCCATGCGCTTGACGCCCCTGGCGTATTTGACAAGTTTTCCGCCCTTGAATGAACATGCTGGATTGCCGCATTTAAGCCCGGAACGCACCTCATGACAACAACATTGACCGTCCCTCCCGCCACCAGCCAGAACAATCCGGGACAGGCTCAGCGCAAGAATTGGTCAGTCGCCGAGGTGCAGGCGCTGTTCGAACTCCCCTTCCTCGACCTGCTCTTCCGCGCGCAGCAAGTTCATCGCGCCCACTTCGATGCCAACGAGATCCAGCGCTCTACCCTGCTGTCGATCAAGACCGGCGGCTGCTCCGAAGACTGCGGCTACTGTTCCCAGTCCGCCCGCTACGACACCGGCCTCGAGCGCGAGCGCCTGATGCCGATCGACGAAGTGCTGGAGCACGCCCGCGCCGCCAAGGCCAAGGGGGCCTCGCGCTTCTGCATGGGCGCGGCCTGGCGCGGCCCCAAGGAGAAGGACATGGAGCCGGTGCTGGAGATGGTGCGCGAGGTCAAGAAACTGGGCCTGCAGACCTGTGTCACCCTGGGCATGCTGCGCGACGGCCAGGCCGAGCAGCTCGCCGACGCCGGCCTCGACTACTACAACCACAATATCGACACTGCGCCCGAGTTCTACGGCCAGGTCATCACCACCCACACCATGCAGGACAGGCTGAACACCCTGGACAAGGTGCGCGATGCGGGCATCAACGTCTGCTGCGGCGGCATCATCGGCATGGGTGAAGGCCGCAGCAGCCGCGCCGGCCTCATCGCCCAGCTCGCCAACATGGAGCCGCCGCCGGATTCCGTGCCCATCAACAACCTGGTGGCGATCCCCGGCACGCCGATGGCCGAGAGCGAGCAGTTGGACCCGCTCGAATTCGTCCGCACCATCGCCGCCGCCCGCATCACCATGCCGGCCAGCTACGTACGCCTGTCGGCGGGCCGTGAGCAGATGAGCGATGAACTGCAGGCGCTGTGCTTCATGGCCGGCGCCAACTCCATGTTCTATGGCGACCGCCTGCTCACCACCAGCAACCCGGAAGCCGACCGCGACGAGAACCTGCTGGCCCGCCTCGGCCTGAAGGCAGTCTGATCCCCAAGCTCCGCCTTCCGTGACAGCAGCAGACTTCCAGCTAGACCGCAACCTGCTGCGCCGGCGCTACGGCCGCGCCGCGGCCACCAGCGACGGCGCCGACGCCCTAGGCCGCGAAATCGCCCGGCGCATGGACGAACGCCTGGACTACATCCGCATCACGCCCAAACGCATTCTCGACCTCGGCTGCGGCACCGGGCAGGACCTGCTGCGCCTGGCCGAGCGTTATCCGGACGCTGCTGCCTTCGGCGCCGATTTCGCGCTGCCGATGCTGGCCCGGGCCAGCGCCCGGGTCACGCCGCAGGCCGGTTTGCTGAAACGTCTGCTGGGCGCGCGGCCGGCGCCGCCGCTGCTCGCCGCCGACTCGCTGGCCCTGCCGCTGGCGCGCGGCAGCATCTCGCTGGCCTGGTCCAACCTCATGCTGACGGCGCTGGACGATCCGCTGCCGGCGCTGCAGGAAATCCACCGCGTGCTGGAAGTCGATGGCCTGCTGATGTTTTCCACGCTGGGCCCTGACACGCTGAAGGAACTGGGCGACGCGCTGCCCAAGCATGCCGGCGAGCGCATCCACCGCTTCATCGACATGCACGATCTCGGCGACGCACTGGTCAAGGCCGGCTTCACCGATCCGGTCATGGACATGGAGATGGTGACGCTGACTTACACCGCGCTCGATGGCCTGCTGGAGGATCTGCGCGCCACCGGCAGCGCCAACGCCAGCCAGGCGCGCCCGCGCGGCCTCTCCGGCCGTGGCGGCTGGGCCCAGGCCCGCGCCGTCTATGAAAAGCTGCGGCAGGACGGCCGCCTGCCGGCCACCTTCGAAGTCATCCAGGGCCACGCCTGGAAGGCCGCGCCCAAGACCACCGACGACGGCCGCAGCATCATCCGCTTCCAGCCGCGTCCGCAGCGCTGAGCAAGACTCCGCATGCCCACCCCGCCCGTCTGGCTCTTCGATCTCGACAACACACTGCACAACGCCAGCCCGCACATCTTTCCGCACATCAACCGGAGCATGACGGCCTACCTGGAGCAGCACCTGTCGCTGAGCCACGAAGCCGCCAACAGCCTGCGCATGCACTACTGGCAGCGCTACGGCGCCACGCTCTCGGGGCTGATCCGCCATCACGGCACCGACCCACATCACTTCCTGCGTGAAACCCACCGCTTCGACCGGCTGCATGAGCTGATGGTGTTCGAACGTGCGCTGGGCGCCATGCTACGCCGGCTGCCAGGGCGCAAGATCGTGTTCTCGAACGCCCCGCGGCTGTATGCGGACGCGGTGCTGGCAACAATGGGCATCGCCGGCCACTTCGACAGCGTGGTGGGCATCGAGCAACTCGGCTTTCATCCCAAGCCCGGCATCGAAGGCTATCGCCGGCTGCTGCACCATTTCGGCCTGAACCCGCGCCAATGCGTGATGGTGGAAGACACCGCGCTCAACCTGAAGACCGCGCGCCGCCTGGGCATGCGCACCGTCTGGGTCAGCCGCAGCCTGCGGCGGCCATCCTATGTGGACATCAAGATTTCCAACGTTCTGGCCCTGCGCCGGGCCTGTGGCTACCTACTGACTGCAGCCTGAAACTGCAGCAGGGAGTGGCAGCGACATGAAGGCAGCCCCCGTCCCGTAGCCCTCCGGCAAGCCGGTAGACTGCGCGCTGAAGCCGTGACGCTGCCAGTAGGCGATAGCGTCCGCCAGCGCCACCAGCGTCAGGCAGGACATGCGCCTCAGCGCCGCCTCCGCCGCCACCTGCCGGAACAGCGCGCCGGCTGCACCGGCACCGCGCAAGGCCGGCAGCACCGCTACATCATGAACGAACAGGCAGTCTGCAGCCGGCGGCAAATGCGCCAGCCTGCTATGCAAGGGCGGCGGCGCCTGACGGCGCCAGGGATGGGCAAAAACGTAGGCGCCCACGGCTCCCCCGTGCTCCACCACCCAGCAAAAAGCCGGCGCCAGCGCCAGCTTCGCCCCCAACACCTCCGCCGACTCCTGGTAGCCATCGCCATAGGCGGCACGCTGGACCTGCAGCACGGCGGGCAGATCGCCCGACCGCATCAGCCGCAGGCCCTGGACAGCGGGAATACTCAAACGCCTTCCTTCAACCAGCGGGCGGCATCCAGCGCGTAGTAGGTGAGGATCCCGTCGGCCCCGGCCCGCTTGAAAGCCAGCAGGGATTCCAGCGCGCAAGCGCGCTCGGACAACCAGCCATTCAACGCCGCCGCCTTCAGCATCGCGTACTCGCCGCTGACCTGGTAGGCGTAGGTCGGCACCTGCAGCTCGGCCTTCACCCGGCGCACAATGTCCAGGTAAGGCATGCCCGGCTTCACCATGAACATGTCCGCGCCTTCGGCGATGTCCAACTCCACTTCACGGATGGCCTCATCGCTGTTCGCGGGATCCATCTGGTAGGTGTACTTGTTGCCCTTGCCAAGATTGCCGGCGGAGCCGACCGCATCGCGGAAAGGGCCGTAGAAGCTGGAGGCGTACTTGGCTGAGTACGCCAGGATGCGGGTGTAGATCAGTTCGTGCTCATCGAGAATCGACCGGATGCGACCGATGCGGCCATCCATCATGTCGGAGGGCGCCACCACGTCCGCACCTGCCTGGGCGTGGCAAAGGGCCTGCTTGGCCAGCGCTTCCAGCGTCTCGTCGTTCATGACGTAGCCGCGCGGATCCTTGGGGTCGATCAGCCCATCCTGGCCATGGCTGGTATAGGGATCCAGCGCCACATCGGTGATCACGCCCAGCTCGGGGAAGCGCTGCTTCAGCGCACTGACCACACGCGGCACCAACCCATCCGGGTTCCACGCTTCCTCGGCGCCATCGCTCTTGCCCTCCGCTCCCACCACCGGGAACAGCGCCAGAGCCGGAACGCCCAGGGTAAGCGCCTCTTCGGCCACCGCCAACAGCCTGTCCAGCGAGACGCGGCTCACGCCCGGCATGGAAGGCACCGCTTCGACCTGCCCCTCGCCCTCGAGGACGAAAACCGGGTAGATCAGATCGGCAGTGGTCAGGACGGACTCCTGCATCAGCCGACGGGAAAAGGCATCACGGCGCATGCGGCGCATGCGCGTGGCGGGAAAGGCTCCAGTGGGTCGCATGATGATCTCGAAAACGATACGGAAGGGGCAAAACGGGTGGGAAGACAGCCTTTTCGTTCCTCTCGCAGCCCGGAAAACGCAGCAGGAGCGCCGCGAAACAGACACATCCAGTAACGAATTGCGCTGGGAACTTCCCGTTTCGGCTCACTATCTTACCAAGCAGATGGTGCTGAGCCGTCTCCCGCTTCACCTCCCTGAGCGGGTGCCTTAATCTACTTAAGGCATTTTTACCCCCGGCTTTATCCCCTTTAGCCGGGGGTTTTTGTTTACTCGGGCGTCGCGTTCTTTTCGCCCGCCTCAGCCGCCAGCCAGCGCGCCACCACTGCCTCGGTTTCTTCCACGCCGGTTTTCTTCAGGCTGGAGAAGAGTTGCACCGTCACTTTGTCTCCCAGCGGCGCCAACTCCCGCTTCACCGCCTGCAGGGTGGCAGTGGCCGGGCCGCGAGTGAGCTTGTCGCTCTTGGTCAGCAGGATGTGAATGGGCCGGCCGGAGGGCGCAAACCAGTCGATCATCTGCCTGTCCAGCGGCGTCAGCGGATGGCGAGAATCCATGATCAGCACCAGTCCGATGAGGCTTTCGCGGTGCTTCAGGTAGGACTCGATCAGCCCCTGCCATTGCTTGCGCACCTTCTCCGGCACTGCCGCGTAACCGTACCCTGGCAGGTCCACCATCAGCGCACCGCAATTGAGGCGGAAGAAGTTCAGCAGCTGGGTGCGACCGGGCGTCTTCGAAACATATGCCAGGCGAACATGCCCGGCGAGTGTATTGATGGCACTCGACTTACCCGCATTGGAACGGCCAGCGAAGGCGATCTCGGGGCCGGAAGGGGGTGGAAGCCCCGAGGGCTTGGCAATGGAGGTTTCGAAGCAGGCGTTGCGGAAGAGCGGCATGGGGCTTGAATCAGCGAAGCGCGGCCCGTCGGGAAAAACCCTTCTGGCGTCGCGCAAATCCAGGTTGATGTTATAGAATACCAAGTTTGAGACAACCACTGACGGCTTTTCCGAGGACATTATGATCAAGCGTTCCCTGCTGCTTCCGCTGCTGCTGGTCGCAGGCGGTCTTCAGGCTCAGGAGCAAGCTCCCGACCTGGACAAAGCTAAACAGATCGCCGAAACGATCTGTGCCGCATGCCATGCGGCAGATGGCAACAGCCAGCTCCCGGCCAACCCGAAGCTCGCAGGACAGATCCCGGAATACCTGTACAAGCAGCTGCGCGAGTTCAAGGCGCATGATGGCCAGAAACCGGTGCGCGACAACGCCGTCATGAGCGCGATGGCGGCCACGCTGGAAGACAGCGACATGAGGGCGCTGGCCCACTACTTCTCCAGCCAGACACAGAAGCCCGAGCCCGCCAAGAGCCTCACCACCGTCGAGGCGGGCCAGAAAATCTGGCGCGCCGGCATCGCTTCCAAAGGCGTTCCCGCCTGTGCGGCCTGCCACGGCCCTGCCGGTGGCGGCCTACCTGCCCAGTATCCGAAGCTCTCCGGCCAGTTCGCCGAGTACACCGAAGCCCAGCTGAAGGGCTTCCGCGACGGCCTCCGGAGCAACGATCCGAGCCGCATGATGCAGATGATCGCGCTGAAGTTGACCGACGCCGAGATCAAGGCGGTCGCCGACTACGCAGCCGGCCTGCGCTAAACGCGTGGCCAGGGGAAGGCCAGCCCTTCCCCAAGTACAGAACGAAAGCCCGGCTTCCCGCCGGGCTTTTTCTTTTATGCCCTACCCCTCGTCAGCCCTGGCCTGGGCAGGGCAGGCAGGCCAGCCTCCAGGCGCGGCCCTTGCGCGCGCCTCACTTGCGGGCCAGTGCCT
Source organism: Azoarcus sp. TTM-91 (assembly GCF_012911025.1). Classification (GTDB taxonomy): domain Bacteria; phylum Pseudomonadota; class Gammaproteobacteria; order Burkholderiales; family Rhodocyclaceae; genus Azoarcus. Next base: position 53,759 of record NZ_WUEI01000007.1, read on the forward strand.
GCAGTTCGGCCTCACTGAAGCCGGCGGCCAACCGGGCTTCGCGGTGCAATGGAGGGTGTGGGCGCGGCGCATCGAAGTCCTCGATCAGCCGCAGATAGGTCCGCTCCGGCTCCAGGCCGCGGGCCGCGCACAGCAGGCGGAACCAGTGGTCACCGATAGCGACATGGCCTATCTCGTCGCGCAGGATGATCTCCAGCACGCCGACGCTGGCTCTATCGCCTATCGTGCGCAGCTTCTCCATGATGGGCGGAGTCGCATCCAGCCCGCGGGCTTCCAGCACCCGGGGCACCAAAGCCATGCGGACCAGCAGATCATGGGCGGTACGGCAGGCCATGCCCCACAGGCCATCATGCGCGGGAAAATCGCCGTAGCCATGGCCGAGCGCCGCCAGCCGCGCCTCTACCAGGCCAAAGTGGTACGCCTCCTCCGCGGCGACACGCACCCAGTCGGCATGGAAGCCGGGAGGCATGCTGCGGAAACGATGCACGCAGTCCAGCGCAAGATTGATGGCGTTGAATTCGATATGAGCGATGGCATGCAGCAGCGCCGCATGCCCTTCCCGGCTGCCGACTTTGCGCTGCGGCAATTGCTGCGGTGGGATGAGCTCGGGCCGTGCCGGGCGGCCGGGCTCGACGATGGGGGTCGGATCATCGCCTCCGGGCACGCAGACCAGCGCTCCACTTTGCCAATCGGCAGCAAGGCCGGCGGTGGCGGCGCATTTGGCGGCCGGATCGGCACACATCAAGGCGGCGAGCGCAGCTTCATGAAGCGAGTGTTTCATGGGATGGAAGTTTAGCCGCGCATATCGGCGCTGGGGGTTCCCCCAGCTTGCGCCCCGCCGATTGCTGTTCCAAGCTGAGCCAGGGAGGAAGACGTTCCGGCGCCGCGATCCACTCGAACGGCTACGGTGCCGCCATCGAACAGGAGGAAGAGCAGGCATGACGACCACGGTACAGCAGATACTGGAACAGAAAGGCAGCACGACCCACACGGTGACGCCGGACGTCTCGGTGTTCGAGGCCCTGTCGCTGATGGCCAAGTTCGACATCGGCGGTGTGCTGGTCACCGACCAGGGCAGGCTGGTGGGGATCTTCACCGAGCGGGACTACGCGCGCAAAGTAGTCCTGAAGGGCCTGGTATCCCGCGATGTGAAGGTGGGCGACCTCATGACCACCAATGTACGCACGATCACGCCGTCGGAAACGGTGGACGAGGTGATGGCGCTGATGACGGAGCGCCGCTTCCGGCACCTGCCGGTGGTGGAGGACGGCCAGATCGCCGGCATCATCACCATAGGCGACGTGGTGAAGAGCATCGTCAGCCAGCATGAGAACACCATACGGCAGCTCTCGAGCTACATCGCAGGCGACATCGCCGCGCATTGAGCCGCTGGCCGCTTGGCCCTGCGCCTACAGCCGTGGGCGCCAGGACCGGGGCGATCAAAAAGGGCCTCCCATGGCGGGAGGCCCTTTTCACGTCAGTCCTGCAAGGCCTTGCCTATCACCTCGCTGACGTCGGGGGACAGCCCCTTGGTCGCCAGCACACGCTCCAGCTGCGGCCGGATGCTGGCCTGCAGCGCAGGGGTGTACCGCCGCCAGTTCTCCAGCGCGCGGGCCATGCGGGCGGCGACCTGCGGATTGCGCGCATCCAGCGCGATCACCATGTCTGCCCAGAAAACGTGGCCACTACCGTCTGCGGCATGGAATTCCGCCGGGTTGGCGCGGAAGAAGGTGCCGAGCAAGGAATACACCTTGTTGGGGTTGGAGAGGCTGAAGGCCACATCGTCCAGCAGGGCCCTGACCCGTCGCAGAGTGCCCGGCGCGTCGTCCTGCCAGCGCCAGGCACCGGCCTGCAGCGCGAACCACTTGTCCAGCACCAGCGCATCGTCCTTGTAGCGGGCGTGGAAAATGGCCAGTGCATCTTCGCGGGCGGGGCTGGCGCTCTGCACCAGCGCAGCCAGGGCGCCGAAGCGGTCCGTCATGTTGCCGGCGGCGTCGAAGCGCTGCCGCGCCAGCGCCAAGCCGGCCTCGTTGCCGGCAGCAGCAAGGTAGCGCAACGCCAGGTTGAGGAGCGCGCGGCGGCCGGCATCCGCCGGGTGATAGCGGTATTCGCCCGCCACCGGCAGGCGCTCGCAGAGCGCCAGCCAGTCCGCCGCCAGGCGTTCGCCCAGGGCGGCGTAAAGCAGGCGCAGCGCAGCGCGCAGCGCGGCGGGGTCGGCCGGGCTCATGCGCTCCAGCAGATAGCCCTCGCCCGGCAGCGCCGCGGCCTGGGCACGGAAAGCCGGGTCCAGCGCGTCATCGGTGGCCAGGCTGCGGAAAGCTTGGACGAAGGCTTCCGGCACCGCCGCCGCACGGCCTTGGCCCAGATCGGTCGCCAGCGCCAAGATCACCCGTTCGGCGTAGCGCTGGGCGGCATCCCAGCGGTTGCAGGGATCGCTGTCCCGGGCCATGCGAAAAGCAAGACGGTGGTCATCCTCTTCCAGCTCCAGCAGCACCGGCGCGGAGAAGCCGCGCAGCAGCGAGGGCACCGGCTCGGCGCTCAGGCCGACGAAGCGGAAGCGTTGCTCGGCAGTTTTGAGCTCCAGCACGCGGGTGCTCGCGCCCGGCTGATTCTCGCCTTCGAGCTGCAGCGGCATGTCGCTGCCGTCCGGCGCGATCAGGCCGACGGCGACCGGTATCACCAGCGGCAGCTTCTCCGCCTGGCCTGGCGTGGGCGGCGTGTGCTGGGTCAGCGTGAGCGTGTAGCTACCGTCGGCGGCATTCCATTCGCCGCGGGCGCCGAGGCGTGGCGTGCCAGCCTGGGCGTACCAGCGCATGAACTGGTCGAGATCGCGGCCATTGGCTTCGGCCATGGCATCGACGAAGTCGTCGCAGGTCACCGCCTTGCCGTCGTGGTAGCTGAAGTAGAGGTCCATGCCGTTGCGGAAGCCCTCGGTGCCCAGCAGGGTGTGCAACATGCGGATGACTTCGGCGCCCTTCTCGTACACCGTGGCGGTGTAGAAGTTGTTGATTTCCTGGTAGCTGTCCGGGCGGATGGGGTGGGCCATCGGGCCGGCGTCCTCCGGGAACTGGGCGGCGCGCAGCACGCGCACGTCGTCGATGCGCTTGACCGCCCGCGCCGATGCGGCGCCCTCGTCACCGGCGGCCTCCGCCAGCATATCGGCGGAGAACTGCTGGTCGCGGAACACGGTGAGGCCTTCCTTCAGCGTGAGTTGGAACCAGTCGCGGCAGGTGACGCGGTTGCCGGTCCAGTTGTGGAAGTACTCGTGCGCGACCACGCTCTCGATGTGCTCGTAATCGACGTCCGTGGCGGTGTCCGGCTTGGCCAGCACGTACTTGGTGTTGAAGATGTTGAGGCCCTTGTTCTCCATCGCGCCCATGTTGAAGTCGGCCACGGCGACGATCATGAAGCGGTCCAGGTCCAGCTCCAGGCCGAAGGCGCGCTCATCCCAGCGCATGGAGTGGATCAGCGAATCCATCGCATGGCCGGCGCGGTCCAGGTTGCCCTCCTCCACCCAGACCTGCAGCAACACCTCGCGGCCGGAGGCAGTCTGCGCCTTGCGCTCCAGCACCACCAGCCTGGCTGCGACCAGAGCAAACAGGTAGGAGGGTTTGAGGAAGGGATCTTCCCAGCGCGCGTAGTGGCGGCCGCCGGGCAGTTGGCCCTGCTCCAGCAGGTTGCCGTTGGAGAGCAGCACCGGGCAGCGCTCGCGGTCCGCTTCCAGGGTGACGGTGTAGCGCGCCATCACGTCCGGGCGGTCGGGGAAGTAGGTGATACGGCGGAAGCCCTCCGCTTCGCACTGGGTGAAGAAGCCGCCGTTGGAGAGGTAGAGGCCGGACAGCGTGGTGTTGACCTGCGGGTTGATGCGGGTCTGGATCTCCACCACCGCGCGCTCGCCGGCGAGTTCCACCTCCAGGCCGTCCTCCAACTCACGCAGCGCGGCGGCAGCCGGCTCGGCGCCATCCACCGTCAGTGACAAACGCTCCAGGGTGTCACCCCACAGCCGCAGCGGGCCGGCCTCCACTTCCGGATTGCGCACGCACGCCAGCCGGCTGGTGACCACGGTGGCGGTCGGGTCGAGATTGAAATGCAGGTCGATGCGCTCCACCGTCCAGGGTAGCGGGCGGTAGTCGGCACGGTGGATGGTGGGGGCGTGTTCGGTTTTCATTCTGGCTCCAGGGGCGTCTCGGGCCCGTTTCGGCTTGAGGACAGTCGTCAGTTTAAGTCGGCCGGGCAAGGCCGCCCAAACCGCCCACCCGCGGCCTTCACGCCGCGGCCTTCGGCCTGGCGTTCCAAACACGGCGCAACAGCGCCTTTTCCAACTCGACGATGAGCAGCACGCCAAGGCCGAAGGCCAGGATGCGCCGCCAAGAGTCCATGGCCAGCGCCGCGCTGCCGAACAGCGACTGCATCGCCGGCAGATAGGTGAACAGCAGCTGGCACAGCACCAACACTCCGGCAGCCAGCAGCACATAGCGGTTGCCCACCAGTCCTTCGCGGTTGAGCACCGGGGCGGTGAAGCTGCGCATGTTGAAGAGGTAGAACAGCTCGCCGGCAAACAGTGTATTGACCGCAGCCGTGCGCGCCAGCTCCACCGATGCGCCCAGCCGCAGCTCCCAGGCGAAGATCGCCATGCTGCCGGCCACCAGCAAGCCGCCGACGAACAGGATGCGCCAGCCGATGAAGCGGTCCAGCAGCGGCTCGCCCGGGCTGCGCGGCGGCCGCCGCATGATGTCCTCCTCCGGCGGCTCGAAGGCCAGCGCCAGCGCCAGGGTGACGGCGGTGATCATGTTCACCCACAGGATCTGCACCGGCGTGATGGGCATGGTCATGCCGAACAGCACGGCGAAGAACACCATCGCCGCCTGGCCGAGGTTGGTCGGCAGGATGTAGGCGATGGCCTTGCGCAGGTTGTCGTAAACGGTGCGCCCTTCCTCCACCGCCGCCGCCACCGAGGCGAAGTTGTCATCCGCCAGCACCATCTCCGCCGCTTCCTTGGCCGCCTCGGTGCCCTTGCGCCCCATGGCGACGCCGACGTCGGCGCGCTTCAGCGCCGGGGCGTCATTGACCCCGTCGCCGGTCATCGCCACCACCTCGCCGCGCGACTGCAGGGCCTGCACCAGCCGCAGTTTGTGCTCCGGGCTGGCACGGGCAAAGATGTCCGTGTCCTGCACCGCGGCGGCCAGCGCAGCGTCGTCCAGCGCTTCGATCTGCTCGCCGGTGAGCGCCTTCACCTCGTGCCCCAGGCCGAGCTGGCGGCCAATGGCGCAGGCGGTGGCGGCATGGTCGCCGGTGATCATCTTCACCCGTATGCCGGCAGCCAGACAGCGGGCGACCGCCTTCACCGCCTCGTCCCGCGGCGGGTCGGACAAGCCGCAGACCGCCAGCAGCGTGAAGCCGCCCGCCTCCACGCCGGCGAAGTCCAGCCCCTCCCGGCCCGCCGGCTCGATGCGCTCGGCGATGGCCAGCAGGCGCATGCCCTCGGCCGCCATCCCGTCCATGCCAGCGCGCAGGGCGTCGCTATCCAGCGGCCGCGCCTCGCCGCCTTCGCCGCGCATGTCCACGCACAGTGCCAGCACCCGCTCCGGCGCCCCCTTCAGGTAAGTGCGCAGCGGCCCCTGGTGGCTGCGGTGCAGCGTGGCCATGAAGCGGTGCTCGGATTCGAAGGGGATAACGTCCGCCCGCGGCAGCCGCTCGCGCTCCAGCGCGAACTCAAGCCCGGCCTTGCCCGCCAGCCCGAGCAGCGCGCCTTCGGTGGGGTCGCCGAGCAGCACCCAATCCTCGCCCTCCTGCCGCACCGAGGCGTCGTTGCACAGCAGGGCCGCACAGGCAATGTCGCGCAGCAATGGCAGGCCGTCGAGGTCGTCGCCCTGGCAGGAGAAACCGCCCTGGGGCGCGTAGCCGGGGCCGGAGACCTCGATGGGGCCAGCGCCGGTCAGCAGGCGGCGCACCGCCATTTCGTTGCGGGTCAGCGTGCCGGTCTTGTCCGAGCAGATCACCGTCACCGCGCCCAGCGCCTCCACCGCCGGCAGGCGGCGCACGATGGCGTGCCGCCGCGCCATGCGCTGCACGCCGATGGCCAGCGTGATGGTGACGATGGCCGGCAGCCCCTCGGGAATCGCCGCCACCGCGAGGCCGACGGCGGCGAGGAACATCTCGTCCAGCGCATAACCGCGCACCAGCACGCCGAAACCCAGCGCAGCCGCGGCAACGACCAGGATGATCCAGGTGAGCATGCGGCCGAAGGCGGCGAGTTGGCGCAGCAGCGGCGTGCTCAGCGCCTCCACCGAATCCAGCAAGGCACCGATGCGGCCGATCTCAGTGGCGGCGCCGGTCGCCACCACCACCGCGCTGGCCTGCCCGCTCACCACCAGCGTGCCCGAGTAGGCCATGGACGTACGGTCGCCCAGCGCCGCCTGCGCATCCACCGCCGCCAGGCCCTTCTCGACCGCCAGCGACTCGCCGGTGAGGGCGGACTCATCCACGCGGAAATTGCGCGCCTCCACCAGCCGCAGGTCGGCCGGCACGCGGTCGCCGGAAGCAAGGAAGACGATGTCGCCCGGCACCAGCTCGGCCGCCTCTATCTCCCGCCTGTGGCCGTCGCGCCGCACCGCCGCATGCGGCGACAGCATGCTGCGGATCGCATCCAGCGCCTGTTCGGCCTTGCCCTCCTGGATGAAGCCGATGATGGCGTTGATCACCACCACGCCCAGGATCACGCCCGCATCCACCCAGTGGCCGGTGAGCGCAGTCACACCGCCGGCGGCCAACAATACGTAGATGAGGACGTTGTGGAACTGCAGCAGGAAACGTTTCAGGGCACCGGTGGGCTTGGCAGCGGGCAATGCGTTCAGGCCGTGTCGCGCCAGTCGCGCGGCGGCCTCGTCGGCGCTCAAGCCCTGGTGCGGCTCGACCGCAAGGCGGGCGAGAACCTGCTCGCTGGAACAGGCGTGCGGCAACATCTCCGCCGCGGTTTCTTCGGGACGATGGGCGCCCATGACCTCTCCTGCATGAGGGAACAGGGAATGCGAGCGGCCGTCCGGGAGTGAAGTTCCTCGCCGGCGCTCCGCTCCACTGCCCCAGCATGCGGCGCGGGCGTTGCGCTGTCGTGATGCGGATCAAGCCGCAGGGCGGCGACCCCGTGCAAGCTGATGTCGGCTTGGCTGGGTGCTCGGTTTCGCGCTCAGGTGCGCACTTACTTGCGCGGCGCTACCGGCAGCAGCACAACACGGCTGCCAACCAGGCGGTCGTGCAGGAACTGGCGGTCGCGGTCGATCAGCGCCCACAACAGGCCGATGCCGAAGCCGAGTACCGAAGGCCACGCCAGCGCATAGCGCAGCCAGCAGCGGCCGACGCTCAGGCGGTGGCCATCGGCGGCGGACACCAGCTTCAACCGCCAGGTCTGCATCGCCAGGGTCTGGCCACCACGGCGCCAGTACCAGACGAAGTAGGCGCCCAGCACCAGGAACACATGCACCCAGGCCAGCCATCCCGGCGGTGCAACCTCGAAGGCGACCCCGAGAATCAGGTAGGGCACCATGAAGGTCAGCGCCAGTACGCCGAGCAGCAACAGGGATTCGTAAAGAAGGCTAGCCAGCCGGCGCCGGAAGCCGGCCAGTTCGACGACGGTGCGCGTCGAAGGCGCAGCCGAGCCGGCGGGCGCCTCACCGCGGATCGCGGAGGCGCGGCGTTTCGCACGTGCATTCATTGATTGGATTGCTTGTCGTTCTCGGATATGGCTGCGCCGGGGCGGCGCATCTGGGCGGCATTGACCACATCGCGGCGGGTTTCCGGCGGCAGGCTCTGGAAGCGCTCCCACTCGGCATTTAGGTTGCCGCGCACCTCGGCAGGAATGTCGCGCAGGCGGCGATAGCCTTCACGCGCCTTCTGCCGCTCGGCCGGCTGCAGCCGGGCCCAGTCGCGCATGCGGGCCTGCATGCGCGACTGCTCGTCGGCGGAAAGCTTGTCGTAGCGATCGGCGATCCCCACCCACTTGCGCCGGCTGGCCGCCGACAGTTCTCCCCATTCATCCGCCAGCGGGGAGAGGATTTCCTTCTGGTGCTGGCCCAGTTCACGCCAGCTGGGCGCCAGGACCGGAGCGGCGGAAACGGCCTGCGCGGCAAGCAATGCGAGGATCAGGACTGCGTAGCGTGGCGCAGCCATGCCCCGAAGTCCTCATCCAGGTATGCATCGATGGGAAGCTCGTCCACCAGCAGCGCGGCGTCGATCTCTTCCAGTTCGGCCAGGCGGACGGAGGTGGCCCACATGTCGCCAATCGCGACCACCGCCAGCACGGCAGCCACCGCACCAGCCTGGCGCAGCACCGCTGCCGGCGATACGCCAGCCCTAACCCAGGCGGCGATCCGGCCCAGCAAACCGCTCCTCGGCCGGTGCGCCGCCAACGCGCGCTGGCGAGCCGCGCGCAGGCGGGCCAGCGTGTCGGCGTCGACTTCGTGGGCGGCAACCGTGAGATGCGCGGCGATGCGCCGCGCGAACGCCACGCCATCATCCGCGTCACCGGTCACCTTGATGACCCGTTCGTTCATGGCACGATTCCCCTTGCCTTCAGTGCCGCGGCCAAAGTGTGCGTGGCGCGCGAACAGTGGGTTTTGACGCTGCCCTCCGAGCAGCCCATGGCTTCGGCCGTCTCGGCGATGTCCATCTCTTCCCAGTAACGCATCAGGAAAGCCTCCCGTTGACGAGCCGGCAGGCGCGAGATCTCGCGCTCCAGGAGCCCCAGCAGGTGCTTGCGCTCGAAGCAGCCGTGGGGCGTCTCACCTTCGGCTGTCTCCCGGGTGTCCGCCAGGGTGTCGAGCGGGTCGGCTTCGTCTTCGGCCTCGCCGGCAAACACCGACAGCGGAGAGAGCCAGAGCCGGCGCACCTTCTGCCGGCGATGCACGTCGAGGATGACGTTCTGCAGGATGCGCTGGAACAGCATCGGGAACTCCGCCGCCGGCCGGTCGCCGTAGCGGGCGGAGAGTTTCATCATGGCGTCCTGCACCGCGTCGAGCGCGGCCTCCTCGTCCCGGAGTGACCACGAGGCCTGCTTGAACGCGCGCTTTTCGACGCTTTCGAGAAACGCGGAGAGTTCGACCCGGGAAGCCAGCTGGAAGTCCTTGAGAAATCCGGCCCTTGGGCTCTTCTTCGCGGCCTAGCCGCAGCCTTGACCTGCGCCCTTGTGCCCGGTAACGTTCGCTGTTTCTTCGAACGAAATACAGAGCGAGTTTGCGATGGTGCTGACCGGAGCCGAAATTGTAATCAGGAGCCTGCAGGAAGAAAAGGCCGAGTATGTGTTCGGATATCCGGGTGGTGCGGTACTGCATATCTACGACGCGCTGTTCCAGCAGGAGAACGTCCGCCACGTACTCGTTCGCCATGAGCAGGCCGCGGTTCACGCGGCCGACGGCTACTCCCGCAGCACCGGAAAGGTCGGCGTCGCCCTGGTGACCTCCGGCCCGGGCGCCACCAATGCCGTCACCGGCATTGCCACCGCCTATTGCGACTCCATCCCGCTGGTCATCATCTCCGGCCAGGTGCCCACCGCCGCGATCGGCCAGGACGCCTTCCAGGAAGTGGATACCGTCGGCATCACCCGGCCGTGCGTCAAGCACAACTTCCTGGTGCGCGACGCCCGCGATATCGCTAGCACGATCAAGAAGGCCTTCTACCTCGCCCGCACCGGCCGCCCCGGCCCGGTGCTGGTGGACATCCCGAAGGACGTCACCGCCGCCAAGGCCGAGTTCGAGTATCCGGCCGAGATCTCGATGCGCTCCTACAACCCTGTGGTAAAGGGTCATCACGGCCAGATCAAGAAGGCCGTCCAGCTGCTGCTGGAAGCCAAGCGGCCGATGATCTACACCGGCGGCGGCGTGATTCTGGCGGATGCAGCCGAAGCGCTCACCAAGCTCACCCGCATGCTGGGCTTTCCCATCACCAACACGCTGATGGGCCTGGGCGGCTATCCCGCCTCCGATCGCCAGTACCTGGGCATGCCGGGCATGCACGGCACCTACGAAGCCAACATGTCCATGCACTACTGCGACGTGCTGCTGGCCGTGGGCGCTCGCTTCGACGACCGCGTCATCGGCGACCCGAACCACTTCGCCTCCGAGCCGCGCAAGATCATCCATGTCGACATCGACCCCTCCTCCATCTCCAAGCGGGTGAAGGTGGACATCCCCATCGTCGGCGACCTGAAGGAAGTGCTGGAGGAGATGATCCGCCAGCTGGAAGCCGGCACCCAGCGGCCGGACGCCGAGCAGCTCGCGCCGTGGTGGAAACAGGTCGAAGAGTGGCGTAGCCGCGAGTGCATGAAGTTCAAGAACTCGGACGAGATCATCAAGCCCCAGTTCGTGGTGCAGAAGCTGTGGGAAGTGACCGGCGGCGACGCCTTCGTCACTTCTGATGTCGGCCAACACCAAATGTGGGCCTCGCAGTATTACCGCTTCGACCAGCCGCGCCGCTGGCTGAACTCCGGCGGCCTCGGCACCATGGGTGTCGGCCTCCCGTACGCGATGGGCGCGCAACTCGCCAACCCGGGCCGGCCTGTGGCCTGCGTGACCGGCGAAGCCTCCATCCAGATGAACATCCAGGAACTCTCCACCTGCAAGCAGTTCCGCCTGCCGATCAAGATCTGCAACCTGAACAACCGCTACCTCGGCATGGTGCGGCAGTGGCAGCAGCTCTTCCACGGCGGCCGCTACTCCGAGTCCTACATGGACTCGCTGCCCGATTTCTCCCGCCTGGCCGAGTCCTATGGCCACATCGGCATGAAGGTCGAGCGGCCGGGCGATGTCGAAGGCGCGCTGCGCGAAGCCTTCGCGCGCAAGAACGATCTGGTCTTCCTGGATTTCCAGGTGGATCCGACCGAAAACGTGTATCCCATGGTCCAGGGTGGCAAGGGTCTCACCGAGATGATCCTGTCCGCCGAGGATCTGTAACCTCCCGACCACCAGGACGGGGCGCGGCGGCCATCCCCTGCCGCGCCGGCGCGAGCCTCGCCCACCGGCGGGGCCGTGCCGCGGATGCCGGCCCCCGGCAGTCCGTGACGTCAGGGCGGACGGCTCAACGTCCCCTCCAGCACACGAGCGCAACATGAGACACGTCATCTCCCTGCTCATCGAGAACGAATCCGGCGCGCTGTCGCGCGTCTCCGGACTGTTCTCGGCCCGCGGCTACAACATCGAGTCGCTCACCGTGGCGCCCACCGAAGACGCCTCGATGTCGCGCATGACCATCGTCACCGTCGGCTCGGACGAGATCATCGAGCAGATCACCAAGCAGCTGAACAAGCTGGTCGAGGTGGTGAAGGTGGTCGACATCTCCGAAGCCGCCCACATCGAACGCGAGCTGATGCTGATCAAGGTGCGCGCCACCGGCAAGGACCGCGAGGAGATGAAGCGCACCGCGGACATCTTCCGCGCCCGCATCATCGACGTCACCGACGCCTCCTACGTCATCGAGCTGACCGGCAACCAGTCCAAGCTCGACGCCTTCCTCGGCGCCATCGATTCCAGCCTGATCCTGGAGACGGTGCGTTCCGGCATCTGCGGCATCGGCCGCGGCGACCGCGTGCTGAAGATCTGACGTTTTGCAGCCGGCCGCCGTGCCGCTATCATGGCCGCCGCCGGCACTCCCTGCCACAGAAAGAAAGCTGAAAGGAAAAGCATGAAAGTCTATTACGACAAGGACGCCGACCTCTCCCTGATCAAGGGCAAGAAGGTCACCATCGTCGGCTACGGCTCGCAGGGCCACGCCCACGCGCAGAACCTGGCCGACTCCGGCGTCAAGGTCACCGTTGCCCTGCGCAAGGGCGGCGCCTCCTGGGACAAGGCCAAGGCCGCCGGCCTGAAGGTCGAGGAAATCGCCAAGGCAGTGAAGACCGCCGACGTGGTCATGATCCTGCTGCCGGACGAGAACATCCCGCAGGTGTACAAGGACGAAGTCGAGCCGAACATGAAGAAGGGCGCCGCCCTGGCCTTCGCCCACGGCTTCAACGTCCATTACAACCAGGTCGTGCCGCGCGCCGACCTCGACGTCATCATGATCGCCCCCAAGGGCCCGGGCCACACCGTGCGCTCCGAGTACCTGCGCGGCGGCGGCGTGCCCAGCCTGATCGCGGTGTACCAGGACAAGTCCGGCAAGGCCAAGGACATCGCCCTGTCCTACGCTGCGGCCAACGGTGGCACCAAGGGTGGCGTCATCGAGACCGACTTCAAGGAAGAGACCGAGACCGACCTCTTCGGTGAACAGGCCGTGCTGTGCGGCGGCGCCGTCGAGCTGGTGAAGATGGGCTTCGAAACCCTGGTCGAAGCCGGCTACGCGCCCGAGATGGCCTACTTCGAGTGCCTGCACGAGCTGAAGCTGATCGTCGACCTGATGTACGAAGGCGGCATCGCGACGATGAACTACTCCATCTCGAACAACGCCGAGTACGGCGAGTACGTGACTGGCCCGGAAGTCATCAACGAGCAGTCCCGCGAAGCGATGCGCAACGCCCTGAAGCGCATCCAGACCGGCGAATACGCCAAGATGTTCATCCTGGAAGGCAAGACCAACTACCCGAGCATGACCGCCCGCCGTCGTCTGACCGCCGAGCATCCGATCGAGAAGGTCGGCAGCCAGCTGCGCGACATGATGCCGTGGATCAAGGCCAAGGCGCTGGTGGACAAGTCCAAGAACTGAGCATTGCCAGTTCATCCGGGCCGGGGATCGCTGCATGCGGGCCCCGGCCCTTTTCGTTGAGGGCGCCCCATGTCCGACAAGCAATACCCCCATCCCATCCTGGCCCGCGAGGGCTGGCCTTTCATCGCCATCGCACTTGCCCTGGCGCTGGTCGTCAATGGCGCCGCCGGCTGGGCCTGGGCCCTGCCGTTCTGGATCCTGCTGGTCTTCGTTGTCCAGTTCTTCCGTGACCCCGCCCGGCCCATTCCGCAGGATCCCAAGGCGGTGCTGAGCCCGGCGGACGGCCGCATCGTCGCCATCGAGCCGGTGCGCGACCCCTGGCTGGACCGCGACACGGTCAAGATCAGCGTATTCATGAACGTGTTCAACGTGCACTCCAACCGCAGCCCGGTGGATGGCGAAGTGAAGCAGCGCTGGTATCACCCCGGCCAATTCGTGAATGCCGCGCTGGACAAGGCTTCGGTGGAGAACGAGCGCAACGCGCTGCACATCCGCAGCCGCGACGGCCACGACATCACCTGCGTGCAGGTCGCCGGCCTGGTTGCCCGCCGCATCCTCTGCTACGTCGAATCCGGCGCCAAGCTGAGCCGCGGCCAGCGCTACGGCTTCATCCGCTTCGGTTCCCGGGTGGACCTCTACCTGCCGGTGGGCACCCGCGCCCGCGTCACCATCGGCGACAAGGTTTCCGCCAGCAGCACCATCCTCGCCGAGCTGCCCTGAGCCGGCCCAGCCATGCGGCCGCGCGGGTCCGCGGCCGCATGAGCTAGAATCAGACTTTACCCAGCCCGATCCCGTCATCGTGGACCATCCCGATCACATGCCCCTGATCTCCCTCGAAAAGCGGCGCCGCGGGATCTATATCCTGCCCAACCTGTTCACCACCGCTGCCCTGTTCGCCGGCTTCTACGCCATCGTGCAAGCGATGAACCAGCGCTACGAATATGCGGCTGTCGCCATCTTCGTGGCGATGATCTTCGACGGCCTGGACGGTCGCGTCGCCCGCCTCACCCATACCCAGAGCGCCTTCGGCGCCGAGTACGACTCGCTGTCGGACATGGTCTCCTTCGGCGCCGCCCCGGCGCTGGTCGTCTACGAATGGGCGCTCAAGGACCTCGGCAAGCTGGGCTGGATCGCCGCCTTCATCTACTGCGCCGGAGCCGCACTGCGGCTGGCGCGCTTCAACACCAACATCGCGGTGGTGGACAAGCGCTACTTCCAGGGTCTGCCCAGCCCGGCGGCGGCGGCGCTGGTGGCCGGCCTGGTGTGGGTGGTGTTCGACAACGGCCTGCACGGTGAGGATGTCAGCTGGTATGCCTGCGTGCTGACCATCTTTGCCGGCATCTCCATGGTCAGCAACGTGATGTTCTGGAGCGGCAAGGACATCAACCTGCGCAAGAGCGTGCCCTTCATCGTCGTCATCGCGCTGGTGATGGCTTTCGCCCTGGTTTCCAGCTATCCGCCGGGGGTGCTGTTCGCTCTCTTCCTCGCCTACGCCTGCTCCGGCTACGTGCTGTGGCTGTGGCGCTGGACGCGGCGCAAGAAGCGCCAGGCGCTGCTGCGCGAGCGCGACGGCAGCGGCACGCCGCCCGAAGCTTGAGCCCTGCATCCCGGTTGCCGACGCCCGGCGCGAGGACACGATGGCCGTCCGCCTGCTGCTGATCGAAGACAACCGGGACATCCTCGCCAACCTGGCCGACTACCTCAGCCTCAAGGGCTTCGAGGTGGATTGCGCCCAGGACGGGCTGGGCGGCATCCACCTTGCCGCCACCCAGCATTACGACCTCATCGTGCTCGATGTGATGCTGCCGGGCATGGACGGCTACAGCCTGTGCCAGCGCCTGCGCGAAGGCGAGCGCAACGACACCCCGGTCATCATGCTCACCGCCCGCGATGCGCTGGACGACCGCCTCAGCGGCTTCCGTGCCGGTGCCGACGACTACCTCACCAAGCCCTTCGCCCTGCCCGAACTGGCCGCCCGCATCGAAGCGGTACTCAAACGCACCCGTGGCGGCGGCCGGCGACGGCTGCAGGTGGCAGATCTCAGCTACGACCTCGACACGCTGGAAGTCAGCCGCGCCGGCCAGGCCCTGCACCTCGGCCCCATCGGCCTCAAGCTGCTGGCGACCTTGATGCAGCGCAGCCCCGGCGTGGTCCGCCGGGAAGTGCTGGAGAACGTACTGTGGGGCGACGAACCGCCCGACAGCGATGCCTTGCGCAGCCACATCCACGCCCTGCGCCAGCAGATCGACAAGCCCTTCGCCAGCGCCTTGCTGCACACGGTGCACGGCGTCGGCTACCGGCTGGCGCCGGCCGAACATGAGCACTAGCCAACCCACGGCCGCCTTCCAGCGCCACGGACTGGCGAGCCGCATCGTCATCGCCTTCACGCTGATGGCCACCACCGTCGCCGGCCTGTTCTCGGTCGGCGTCATCCTCGCCATCGGCATGGCAGAGCAGGAGCTGGTCACCGAGGGCATGAGCCGGCAGCTGGACTTCGTCATTGCCAGCGGCGAGGACAGCGCCTCGCGCCAACTGAGCGCCGGCCTGCACCTCTACCGCAGCGGGGCGCCGGGCGATCCTCCGCTGCCGGCCTGGCTGCAAGGCTATGGCCCCGGCTTTCACGAGATCATCCACGACGGCGTGGAATACGAAACGCTGTTCAGCGAGCAAGGCTCGACACGCTACGTGCTGCTGCTCGACCAGGAAGACTTCGAGCGCCACGAGCGCATGACCTTCCTCATCGTCGGCGCCGGCTTCCTGCTCAGCGCGCTGACCGCGCTGGTGCTCGGCCTGCTCACGGCGCGCCGGGTCATCGCGCCGGTAGTACGCCTGGCCGGCCAGGTGCAGCACCGGGATCAGCTGCTGCCGCTGGCGCCCCCATTGGCGCCGGATTATCCCGCCGACGAGGTCGGCCAACTCGCCGCGGCCTTCGACAGCACCCTGGGCCAGCTGCGCCAGGCCCTGCAGCGCGAAACGCTGTTCACCAGCGACGTCAGCCACGAGTTGCGCACCCCGCTGATGGTGATCGCCAGCTCCTGCGAACTGCTGCTGGAAGAGCTGCCCGCCGGCTCGCGCGAACACACCCAGCTGCTCCGCCTGCACCGCTCCTGCGGCGAAATGCGGGAACTGATAGAGACCTTCCTGTGGCTGGCCCGCGGCGCCAGCGGGCGCAATCCGCTCGCCAGCGACACTACCCTCGCAGCCGTTGCCGAGGAGCAGCGCGAGCGCTGGGCGCAAGAGGCCGTGCAGCGCGGCCTCGCCTTCCACCTGGAGGGCGTGGCTGCCGACGCCGATGCGCCCCGCTACCCGGCGCCGCTATTGCGCGCGGTGATGTCCAATCTGCTGCGCAACGCCCTGCATTACACCGACCGCGGTTCGGTGCGGCTGATCCTGCATGCGGACGGATTTGACGTCGCGGACACAGGCGCCGGCATTCCCGAGGCGGAACGCCTGGACATCTTCCGCCCCTTCATCCGCGGCAGCACCAGCCGGGGCGACGGCATCGGCCTTGGGCTGTCGCTGGTGCAGCGTATTTGCAGCCAGCAAGGCTGGCGGGTATCGCTGGAAGCCAATCCGGGCGGCGGCTGCCTTTTCCGGGTAAGCCTGCAGCCGCGCTGAACACCCGGTTTCACGAAATTCTCACACCCGGTTGACGCGGCGCTGACGCCCACCCAGCCAAGCTGCGGGCTCCTCACACCAGGAGCCTCCGATGAGCAGCCCCGCGCCCCAGCCGATCTCACTGCCCTTCTCGGACAAATACGACCAGGCCCACGCCCAGGCCTACTTCCGCAAACACCGCGACGGCCTCGCCCGCCGGCTCTCCCATCTTCGCGACGAGCAGATGGCGCGCCGCGCCCTGCACCTGGCCGACGATCCCACACTGGTACTGGACCTGCCCTGCGGCGCAGGCCGCTTCTGGCCGGTGCTGGCCGAGCAGCCCAATCGCGTCATCATTGCCGGCGACAACTCCGCCGACATGCTGGCCGTCGCCCGCAGCAACCATCCGGCCAGCCTGCTCCGCCGCGTTTCCCCGCTGAAGACCTCCGCCTTCGACATCGACCTGCCCGAGCGCGCGGTCGATTGCGTGTTCTGCATGCGCCTGCTGCATCACATCGGCGAGGCCGAGCATCGCCTGGCGATGCTGCGGGAGTTCCACCGCGTCACCCGCGACACGGTGATCCTTTCCCTGTGGGTGGATGGCAACTACAAGGCCTGGCGGCGCGCCCGGCTGGAGCGCGAGCGCGGAACCGGCGGCTACCAGAACCGCTTCGTCATCCCGGTCCAGACCGCCGAGCGGGAGTTCCGCCAGGCCGGCTTCGACATCCTCGGCCATTCCGACTTCCTGCCGCGCTACGCCATGTGGCGGGTCTACACGCTGCGGAGAAGCGCCTGATGGCCGCCCACATCCTCAGCGCTGGCGCCCCCGCCCAGGCCAGCGACAGCGCCGACGCCTTCGCCCACTGGTGGACCTTCCCCGGCGAATGGGTGGAGCCGGTCAACCGCCGCCGCGCCGGCTGGAGCGGCGTACTCCGTGCGACGCAAGGAGACAGGGTGCTCTACATCAAGCGCCAATGCGGCCACCTCTGCCGGACTCCCAGCCGCCCCCTGGGCTGGCCCACCGCCAGCCGGGAGTGGCACTACCTCGGCCGCCTCGCCGCGCTCGGCATTCCCACGCCGCAGCCCCTTTTTCACGGCTCCCGCCGCGGCGAGCAGGGGCAGGAGACGGTGCTCGTCACCGCCGAGCTGCAGGGTTACCGGCCGCTCGCCGAACAGACCGCCTTGTCGCCCGAGCAGCGCAGGCAGCTTGCCGCCGAGGTGGGCAAGACGCTGGGCCGCCTGCACCGGGCCCGCCTCCAGCATGGCTGCCTTTACGACAAACACATTATGGTGCGGTGGCGCGACGGGCAGGCGGACGTCGCCCTGCTCGACCTGGAAAAGATGCGCCCCCGCCTGCGCCGCAGCCTGGCCGCCGGCCACGACCTGGAACAGCTCTCCCGCCACCAGACCCTGTGGCAGGCAAGCGACTGGCAGCACCTGCTGGCCGCCCACGCCCGGCACCTCAACCTGCGCTGAACGCGCCGCCCCCCAGACCGGAACGGAATCCATGAGCACCCTCCTCCATACCTACCGCGGCCGCTTCAAGTACGACGAGGCCACCGCCCACGCCTACCAGAACAAGAGCAGCCGCCGCCACCGGGCGGAAATGAAGCTGGTGGAGCGCGCCCTGCGCCAGATCCCGCGTGACCACCGCCTGCTGGATCTGCCCTGCGGTGGCGGCCGCGCCACCCTGCATGCGGCGGCGCTGGGTTTCAAGGTGAGCGCCGCCGACTACTCGGACGCGATGCTGGAGATCGCCCGCCGCCGATTGCGCGAGCAGGGGCTGGACTGCCCGGTGGAAAAGCAGGACATCGAGAACCTGGAGTACGCCGACGACAGCTTCGACAGCGTTCTGTGCTTCCGCCTCTTCCACCACTTCCCCACGCCGGAGGTGCGCGAGCGCGCCGTCGCCGAGCTTTGCCGCGTCAGCCGGCGCTACGTGCTGCTGTCCTACTTCTCGCCCTTCTCCATCACCTCGATCAAGCGCCGGCTGCGTGTCTCGCTCGGCGGCAGGCAGTCGGAAAAGCATGCCACCCCGCTGCGTGAAGTACGCAGCTACTTCGAACGGCAGGGCTTCCACCTCGTGCGGGACCTCGCCGTGCTTCCCCTGCTGCACACCCTGCACCTGGCGGTTTTCGAGCGGGCCCCCGCCGTGACGCGCTGAGCCGCGGAAAGGCGTCCGCCCGTTCGTGCCGCTCCCATGCCGGGCGCCAGCGCGATAAGATTCCGCTTTTCCCCGCAGGCGCGACTTCCGCGCCAGCACGCCGCGCCGGAATCGAATCCGCAGGAGCCCACCATGAGCACGCCGCACTCCCCCAAAGACTCGCTGATCATCTTCGACACCACCCTGCGCGACGGCGAGCAGAGCCCCGGTGCCTCGATGACCCGCGAGGAGAAACTGCGCATCGCCCGCCAGCTGGAGCGCATGCGGGTGGACGTGATCGAGGCTGGCTTCGCCGCCGCCTCCAACGGCGACTTCGAGTCGGTGCGCTCCATCGCCGAAGCGGTGAAGGAATCCACCGTCTGTTCCCTGGCGCGCGCGAACGAGAACGACATTCGCCGCGCCGGTGAAGCCATCCGCCCCGCCGCCCGCGGCCGCATCCACACCTTCATCGCCACCAGCCCCATCCACATGGAGAAGAAGCTGCGGATGACGCCGGACCAGGTGGTGGAACAGGCGGTGAAGTCCGTCGGCTGGGCGCGCGAATACACTGACGACGTCGAGTTCTCCGCAGAGGATGCCGGCCGCTCCGAGCTGGACTTCCTCTGCCGCATCTTCGAGGCGGTGATCAAGGCCGGCGCCAAGACCATCAACGTGCCCGACACCGTCGGCTACAACGTGCCGGAGCAGTACGCCGCCACCTTGCGCAAGGTGATAGAGCGCGTGCCCGGCTCGGACAAGGTGATCTGGTCGGTGCACTGCCACAACGACCTCGGCCTCGCCGTCTCCAACTCGCTGGCCGCCGTCATGGCCGGCGCCCGCCAGGTGGAATGCACCATCAACGGCCTGGGCGAGCGTGCCGGCAACGCCTCGCTGGAAGAGATCGTGATGGCGGTGCGCACCCGCGCCGACATCTTCCCGGTGGAAACCCGCATCGACGCCACCCAGATCGTGCCCGCCTCCCGCCTGGTGTCGCAGATCACCGGCTACCCGGTGCAACCGAACAAGGCCATCGTCGGCGCCAACGCCTTCGCCCATGAATCCGGCATCCACCAGGATGGCGTGCTCAAGCACCGCGAAACCTACGAGATCATGCGTGCCGAGGATGTGGGCTGGGGTGCCAACAAGCTGGTGCTGGGCAAGCACTCCGGCCGCAACGCCTTCCGCGCCCGCCTGCAGGAGCTGGGCATCGCGGTGGAGACCGAGGAGCAGCTGAACGCCGCCTTCGCCCGCTTCAAGGAGCTGGCGGACAAGAAGCACGAGATCTTCGACGAAGACCTGCATGCGCTGATGAGCGACGAAGCCGTCACCCCGGAGGTGGAGCACTACCGGCTGGTGGCCTCGCGCTTCCACTCCGAAACCGGCGAAACCCCGCAGGCCGAGCTGACGCTGACCATAGGCGGCCGCGAAAGCCGCAGCCAGGCGCAGGGCTCCGGCCCGGTGGACGCCGCCTTCAAGGCCATCGAAGCGGTCGCCGCCAGCGGCAGCGAGCTGCTGCTCTACTCGGTGAATGCCATCACCACCGGCACCGACGCCCAGGGCGAAGTCACCGTGCGGCTGGCCAAGGACGGCCGGGTGGTGAATGGCCAGGGCGCGGATACCGACATCATCGTCGCCTCCGCCAAGGCCTACCTCAACGCACTGAACAAGCTCAGCGGCAACATGGAAAAGCTGAATCCGCAGCTGTAAGCGCGAAACGGGGAGCCGTCAGCTCCCCGTTCAGTTCTCCCGACGCCCGGCGGCTCAGCCCCGGGTGCTCCGGCGCGACGGTGCAGTCAGCCGTGCATACGCCACCGTGCTGCAGAACAGCACCACCGACAGCGCTACCTCGGCCAGCGCCAGCGCGCCACCCGGCGCCGCATCGGCAGCCCGCATCACCCCTTCGGTGAAGTACAACAGGGACAGCATGGACAACCACTGGTAGGTGTAGCGGCGGCCCCGCAGGATGCCGAACAGCGCGCCCATCAGCGGCAGCGCCTTCAGCGTCATCCACGAGCCGCCTGGCCGCAGCGGCGCCAGCCAGCCCTCCCACAGCACGCAGAGCACGATCAGCGCGATCAGGCTGGCGCTGGCGAGCAGCCACAGCCGCCGCACGGTAACCTCCCCGCCGCTCATCGCCCCTTGCCCCCCAGCTTCTGCGCGGTCTGCGCCAGCCGGCGGCCCAGCGCCTGCGCCAGCATCGCCTCCTCCTCGCTCAGCCGCGCCAGGCCATCCGCACCGGCGACATGGCTGGCGCCGTAGGGTGTGCCACCGCTGCGGGTGGTGTTCAGCGCCGGTTCGGTGAAGGGCAGGCCCATCACCAGCATGCCGTGGTGGAACAGCGGCAGCATCATCGACAGCAGCGTGCTCTCCTGGCCGCCATGCAGGCTGGCGGTGGAGGTGAACACCGCGGCCGGCTTGCCCGCCAGCGTGCCATTGGCCCAGGCGGCGCCCAGGCCATCGAGGAAGTACTTCATCGGCGCCGCCATGTTGCCGAAACGGGTCGGGCTGCCCAGCGCCAGGCCGATGCACTCCTCCAGATCGCGGGCTTCGACGTAAGGCGGACCATCGGCGGGGATGTCGCCCTCCACCGCTTCGCATACGGTGGAAACGCGGGGCACGGTACGCACCCGGGCGACGGCGCCAGGCACCTGCTGGATGCCGAGCGCGACTTGCTCAGCCAGGGCGCGCACCGAGCCGCGATGGCTGTAATACAACACGAGGATTTCCTGCATGAAGGGGAGGACTCGATAGAATGCGCGGATTATACCTGCCGGGAATGGACCGCGTCAGCGAATCGCTGCGCGACTTCCTGCTGGAGAACCTGCTGCCCGAGCGGGCCGGCAAGATCATCACCACCTATGCCCTGCAGTTCTCGCAGAAAGCGGCCCGGCTGACGCTGATAGGCACCGCGCTGCTGGCCATCACCGCGCTGATGCTGCTGTCCACCATAGAGGGCGTGTTCAACCAGATCTGGGGCGTGCGCCGGCCGCGTTCGCTGCTGCTGCGCATCACCGTCTACTGGTTCGCGCTGACCATAGGCCCGATGGTCCTCGGCGGCAGCGTGGTGGCCACCGGCTATCTGGCGAGCACTTCGGCGGAACTGTCCTCCCACCTGCCCTGGCTGGGCGAGCTCGCCGCCCGCCTGCTGCCGCCGCTGCTGCTGGGCGCCCTGTTCTCCTTTCTCTACTTCGCGGTGCCCAACCATCCGGTGAAGGCGCTGCACGCACTTGCAGGCGGCCTGGCCGCGGCGCTGGTGTTCTTCCTCATGCAGCGCGCCTTCGGCCTCTTCATCGCGCGCTTTCCCACCTACACGCTGATCTACGGCACCTTCGCCGCGCTGCCCATCTTCCTGGTTTGGCTCTACCTGTCCTGGCTGGTGGTATTGATGGGCGCCCTGGTGGCGGCCAGCCTGCCGACCTTCCTCGAACGCCGGCTGGTGACGCCCGCCTTCCCTGGAGACCGCGCCTGGGCGGCACTGCAGATAATGATCGCGCTCGCACGCGCGCAGCAGGCCGGGAAGGCCGCCGCCTTCGACGAACTGCGCCACCACGCCGGCCTCGCCGAGCATGTCGCCGAAGAGCTGCTGGGCGCCTTGTGCGAAGCCGGCTGGGCCGCACGCAGCGAGGAAGGGCACTGGCTGCTGACCCGCTCGGCGGACGACATCGGCACCGCCGCGCTGGTCGCGCGCTTCGCCCTGGACCCCGCAGCCTGGACCATGCATGCCGGCGATGCTTGCAGCCGGGACCTCGGCCAGTTGCTACAAGCCGGCCTCGCAAGTGCCGACCGCCGTCTGAGCGATCTGGCCCGTACGGTGCCTGCTGGCGATGCCACCGCGCAGACGAGCTGAAGCCCCCGGGCCGGCTCCGCACGCAAACGCCCAGGGAAAATGAAAAAAGCCGCCGACGGCACTGTCAGCGGCTTAAGCCTTCCTGTCGGCCAGGGCCTCAGATCGGGTAGGGATCGATCTCGTACTGGAACAGCTCGACCGCCGCCGTCTGCATGTCCAGCCCGAGCACGCGCGCCTGGGCCACGTAGAGGTGACTGCTCTCGTGCACCAGGATGAAGCGGCGCGAAACGTAGGAGCCAGCCGGCGCGAGGATGGCCTGGTTGCGCCGTACCGCCGCCATCGGCGGCAGGATGAGGGCCGGCGCGGTACCCCGCATGTCGCTGCCGCGGAAGCCGACTGACACGGGGGTGAAGGCTTGCGACAGCAGTTGCAGGCCCAGTTCAATCTGGTCTGGATTCTCGCTGCGCAGCCAGCGCACGATGCAGATCGACCACGGCTGCGAGGCATCCCGCCTCAGCGCCAGCGCCATGCCGGCGGAGAGTACGCCCTCGACCCCGGCCACGCACATGATGGCGTAGCCGCCCGGGCTCTCGTTGAACACCATCCATTCGGCCAGGGTCACGTTTTCCTCGCCGCGCCGCGCCATCTCCCAGATGGCTCTGAGCCCGGCGCAGACCTGTACCGTGTATTGGTGTTTGCGCCTGGGCAGCTCACGCATGGGAGGCAAGGTCCAGCGCCCGCGCAAGCGGCGCAACAGGGTCAGGGCCTCCACCGGGGTCAACCCCTCGGGCAGGCCGGAAACATCCGGAGCCAGCAATTCGCCATCGCGCTCCAGGCCCACCACTTCCGCTTCCAGGATGCGGCTCTCCAGCCAGGTCATCTGCTGGTCCACCATGCGGACCAGCGGCACCGGGGTGAAATGCAGCACCCGCACGTCGTCCGGCGCCTGCCGCCTGGCCGCCGCTACCGGCGGGCCATCCTGGGCGCAGTCCATCCAGTAGCTCATCTGCTCCGGCTGCAAGGGCGACAGGGACAACTCGGCAGGGGCGGCGAAGTCGCCCAAGTACTCGAACAACCAGGCCAGCTCACGCGCAGTCAGGCTCTCCGGCTGGGCCACCGCGATTGCCAGCAGGCGCTTGTACTGAGCAGTGAGCCGCGCAGCCACGCCACTGTCGGCGAGCAAATCGGAACCGTTCAGGTTTGCCATCAGGCCATGCGCATGCAGCCACAGCCCGGACGGGGCGACCGCGCCCGCCATGCAACCGATGAGATAGGCCTCGCCCACCAGCAGTTGCGCCCACGCGGCGGACTCCAGCGGCTCCCCGCTGGACATCAGCCGCCACCGGCCGCGACCATCTTCGGCCAGACGCTGGCAAGCCGCGGCAATCTCCAGCAGCGCGTCAACCAGGCTGGCGGCAGCCAGGTGCATCTCCCGCGCCAGCGGAAGCGATGCGCTGATCAGGCGCGGACCGAAGCGCCCGCAGACATCCAGCGCCCGCGAGCTGAAAGCGTCCAGCAGTTCCTGTGCCGCCGCATCCGCTCGCGACACCTGACCGAACCACTCCCGCAGCGCGGCCAGATCGGCGACCGGGTCGTCAGCCGGCTCCGCAGCTAGCCAGTCCATCGCGGCGGCGATGGGATCGGAGGGACGACCGGACTCGGACATTGTGTCGGGATCGAAATGAACGGCTGACAATTGTAGGCAAGATTCACGGCGCCCCCTAATCCGGGCGTTCGCGCTGCGTGAAGCACGTCACTGCGGAATTGCACTGCGGTCGCATCTCCCCTTCCAGCAGAGGCACTTGCTTGAAAAGGCTTGTCCCCGGCCTCCCTTTGACTTATAGTTTTGGGCTTTTCGCATCTACCGATCACAGGATAACCACATGGTCGTCATTCGCCTTGCCCGTGGTGGCGCCAAGAAGCGCCCGTTCTACAACATCGTTGCCGCCGATTCCCGCAATCGCCGCGACGGTCGCTTCATCGAGCGCGTCGGCTTCTACAACCCGGTTGCCTCCGGCGCCGAGAAGACGCTGGTGGTCAACACCGAGCGCCTGACCTACTGGGAGCAGAACGGCGCCCAGCTGTCGCCGACCGTTGCCCGCCTGGTGAAGCAGGCCGCCAAGGCCGCCTGATCCGCTGGCAGCTGAAGCGATGATCGTACTGGGGCGCATTGTCGCCCCTTTTGGCGTTCAGGGCTGGGTCAAGATCCATCCTTTTGGTGACGACCCGGCCGCCTGGCGCTCGATGAAGCACTGGTGGCTGTCCACCGATGCGGACGCCCCGGCCGAAAGATGGAGCCAGCACGAACTGCGTGGCTTCCGGCCGCACGGCAAGGGATTCGTCGTAGCCTTCGTCGGCGCGGATGACCGCTCTGCGGCGGAAGCGCTGGATGGCCGTTTCATCGGCGCGCCGCGCGAAGCCCTGCCGAAGCCCGGCAAGGACGAGTACTACTGGGGCGACTTGGTCGGCCTGAGCGTGGAAGACGAAGCCGGCGACACGCTGGGCACCGTCACCGGCCTGCTCTCCACCGGCGCCCACGACGTACTGCAGGTGGTGGATGGTGAAGGCGAAGCGGCACAGGAGCGCCTGATCCCCTTCGTCGCCGCCTACGTGCTGGATGTAGACCTCGCCGCCCGACGCATCCGGACGGCGTGGCAGAAAGACTGGTGAGCACGGTGACGCAGGCGTGAGCGCGGTGGCAAGCGGCAAGCGCCGCTACGACATCGTCACCCTGTTCCCGGAGATGTTCGCTGCCCTCACCGGCAGCGGGATCACCCGGCGGGCGCGGGAGCGCGAACTCTACGAGATCGGCTTCCACAACCCGCGCGACTTCGCCACCGACGCACACCGGACGGTGGATGACCGCCCCTACGGCGGCGGCCCCGGCATGGTGATGTTGGCGGAGCCGCTGCAACAGGCGATCAGCCAGGCCAGGCAGGCCCAGCAGCACGCACTGGGGCAGGCAGGCCGGGTGATCTACCTCTCGCCGCAAGGCCGCACGCTGGACCATGCGCGAGTGCTGGAAATCGCCGCGGAGCCGGGCACCATCCTGCTCTGCGGCCGTTACGAAGGCGTGGATCAGCGCCTGATCGACCACTGGGTGGACGAAGAGATTTCCCTCGGGGATTTCGTCCTCTCCGGCGGCGAACTGCCGGCGATGGTGCTGCTGGACGCCATCATCCGCCAGCTGCCCGGTGCGCTGAACGATGCGGACTCGGCGGTGGAGGACTCCTTCGCCAACGGCCTGCTCGATTGCCCGCACTACACTCGCCCGGAGATCCACGAGGGCGAACGGGTACCTGAGGTACTCATGTCCGGCAACCATGCCCTGATCCGCCGCTGGCGGCTCAAGCAGGCACTGGGTAACACCTGGCGGCGGCGGCCGGAACTATTGGCCCAACGCACGCTGAGCAAGGAAGAATTGAAACTGCTTGAAGAATTCAAGCAGGAGCAAGACGGCATCGACGGCGGCAACATCGCCTGAGAGCCGATTCATAAACGGCGCGCATCAGGTGGCGACCTGCTCTGCCGCCAGGCCAATGGCCATTGACCACATGGAGTCAAGCACATGAACCTGATTCAGCAGCTCGAACAGGAAGAAATCGCCCGCCTCACCGAAGGCAAGACCATCCCGGCGTTCGCTCCCGGCGACACCGTCGTGGTGCAAGTCAAGGTGAAGGAAGGCAACCGCGAACGTCTGCAGGCGTACGAAGGTGTCGTGATCGCGAAGCGCAACCGCGGTCTGAACTCCTCCTTCATCGTCCGCAAGATCTCTTCCGGCGAAGGCGTGGAACGGACGTTCCAGACCTACTCCCCGCTGGTCGCGGCCATCGAGGTGAAGCGTCGCGGTGACGTCCGTCGCGCCAAGCTGTACTACCTGCGTCAGCGCTCCGGCAAGTCCGCGCGCATCAAGGAAAAGCTGGACTACAAGTCCGCCGCCGCGAAGAAGCAGCAAGCCTGATCGCCACTACGGCATCGGATACGGAAACGGGCCTTCGGGCCCGTTTTCTTTTGGCACACCGCTGGCGAAGGGAAGCGCTTTACCAGGAAGCGGCAAGCGGGAGCGGGAGCCTGGGAGCGGAGCACGGAGCATAAGGCGCCCCCTGCAGTTCCGCCCAACAAACCGTCAGCGACGCTCCACCGCGTAGAGCATGACGGCCGCTGCGGCCAGGAACAGCAGACTGGGCGTCAGCGCCGCCAGCGCCGGCGGCCAGGCGTTGATCACGCCGAGGTTGGACAGCAGGCCGTTCAGCAGATGGAAGCCTATGCCCAGCATCACGCCGAGGAAGACCTTCACGCTGACGCCGCCCATGCGATCGTGGCTGAAGGCGAAGGGCAGCGCCAGCGCCATCATCACCAGCGCGGCGAAGGGATAGACCACCTTCTTCCACAGCGCGATCTCGTAGCGGTCCGAGTTCTGCTGGTTCTCTTTCAGGTGGCGGATGTAAGCCCACAGATTGGCCACCGACATCCGCTCCGGCACCACCATCAGCACGCTCAACACTTCAGGCGTCAGCTCCGAATGCCAGATGAACTCCGGTAGCGAGACCAGTTCCGTTCGGTCGCCGTGGAAGCGCGTCTGCTGCACCGACTCCAGCCGCCAGCGATGATGGCCGTCATAGACGCCCTTCTCCGCCTCGCTGAGGAAGCTCAGCGCGTAATGCTCGTCAAAGCCATAGATGCGCACCTTCTCCATCGTGCGGTCCGGCAGCAGTGTGCGCACATTGATCACCAGCGGGCCGTCCTTCACCCACAGGCCGGAACGCAGCTGCTGCGACACCGCGGAGTTGGTCGCCGTCAGCCGCCACTGCTGGGCGGCGCTCTCCGCCGGCGGGGCGATGTACTCGCCGAAGACGAAGGTCAGCACCACGAACACGCTGCCGATGGCCGCCAGGATGCGCATCAGCCGCCAGGTGGACAGCCCCGAGGCACGCATAACCGTGATCTCGGAATGCCGCGCCAGCGTGGTCAACGCGTACAGCGTGCCGATCAGCACCGCCACCGGCATCAGCTCATAGACGCGGCCCGGCATGATCATGGCGACGTAGATCAGCGCCTGGTGCAGCTCGTAGCCGTCCTTGCCGACGCTATCCAGCTCATTGATGAAATCGAAGAAGGCGAACAAGGCCAGGAAAGCGAGCAGCACCAGCAACGTGGCGCTGAAGACCTCGCGGGCAAGATAGCGCGACAGCGTCCTGCTCATGCCCGTGCCCTCCAGAAGGGCGACACCGCGAGGCGGCGGTAGAACATCACCGCCAGCAGCAACAGCAGACAGAGGTGCGGCAGCAGCACCGCCAGCTCGAAACGGATGCGACCCTGCGACACCCAGGCCTGAGAGATGGTGATGGCGTTGCTGTAGATCAGGTAGGTGAACACCGCGATCAGCAGGTTGTTGGTGCGGCCGGCGCGCGGATTGACGAAGGACAGCGGGATCGCCAGCAGCGCCAGCAGCAGCGCCGCCACCGGCGTGCCGATGCGCCCCACCAGTTCGCCGAGGTTGCGGTCGTCCGGGGTCCGCAGCAATTCAGCGGTCGACTTGCTGCGGGTTTTGGCCGGTGCGCCAGCGAGCTGCTTTTCCTCGATCTGCACCACGTAGCGCTCGAACTCCATCACACGGAATTCCGGCGTGCCCGGTTTGCCGTCGTAACGGCGGCCCTTCTCCAGCACGACGAAGCGGCTGCCATCCGGCTCGGTGCGGATGAAGCCCTGGTCGGAAGCGATCACGCTCAGGCGCTCCTCGGTCTCGTCGCTGACGAAGACGTTGCGCACCCGGCCATCCGCGCCGGCGCCGACCTCGACGAAGAACACCCGCCGCGCGCCCGCAGATTCGCGGAACACACCCGGCGCCACCCGCTGGGTGTCGTCACGGCTGTCCAGCCTTTCCTGATACTCGGCGCTCTTGCTCTGCGCCCAGGGGCCAAGGAAGAGCGTCACCGCGCCTATCACCAGCACCAGCGGCAGCGCGAAGCGCAGCACCGGGCGTATCCAGGCGGTCAGCGGCAATCCGGCGGCGAACCACACCACCATCTCCGAATCGCGGTAGCTGCGCGACAGCGACAGCAGCACCGCAACGAACACCGTCAGCGTCAGCACGATGGGAAGCTCGGTGACCGCGCCGAAGCCGATCAGCGCCAGCACGGCATCCGAGGGCACACGCCCGCCGGCAGCCTGGCCGAGCAGGCGGATCAAAACGGTGGTGATCAGGATCGCGAACAGGGCCACGAAAACGGCCGCGGCCGAATGGGCGAATTCACGCTGGAGGGCGCGGCGGAAAATCATCGCGCGTAGGACCGATTATGCAATTGAGGTGGCACGAATGAGGAGCTCGAAAAGGGGGCCCGGCAGGGGCGCAGCAAAGGCCGAAACGGCAGCGGGCCCGTTTTTGACGGCCTCGCCGGCTAAGGGCCATAATCGCCAGCAGTCCGAACGACGCGTCTTTCCGAGGAGCAAGTCCCGTGGAATTTACCATAAAGGCCGGAACGCCGGAGAAAGTCCGGGCCGGCATTCTTGTTGTCGGTGCCTATGCCGACGGCGCCCTGCCGCCTTCCACCCAGGCGCTGGACAAGGCCGCCAAGGGCAAGCTCTCTGCCCTGCTGAAACGCGGCGATCTGGACGACAAGGCCGGCGCCACCCTGCTGCTCCACGACTTCTCCGGCGCCGCCGCCGAGCGGGTGCTGGTGGTCAGCCTGGGCAAGGCCGAGGACTTCGGCGACAAAGCCTTCCGCGACGCCCTCACCGCCACCGCCAAGGCCCTTGCCGGCACCGTCGCCAAGGATGCGGTGGTCGCCCTGGCAGACGCTGCGCCCACCACCGGCCGCGACCTCGCCTGGCGCCTGCAGCAGGCCTCCCGCCTGATCGCCGACGGCGCCTACCGCTTCGAACCTAAGAAAGCCCCTTCCAAGGAAGCCAAGAAGGAGCGCGGCGCGCGCAAGATCACCCTGCTGATCGGCGAGAAGAGCAATGCCGCGCTGGAGGCCGCAGTACAGCGCGGCCAGGCCATCGCCGCCGGCATGGCGCTCACCCGCGACCTCGGCAACCAGCCGGGCAACGTCTGCACGCCGGCCTACCTGGCCGAGACCGCCCAGGCGCTGGGCAAGGAATTCAAGTTCGGCGTCGAGGTGCTGGAACGCGCCGACATGGAGAAGCTGGGCATGGGCTCGCTGCTGTCGGTGGCCCGCGGCTCGCATCAGCCGCCCAAGTTCATCGTCATGCAGTACAAGGGCGGCAAGGCGAAGGCCAAGCCGGTGGTGCTGGTCGGCAAGGGCGTCACCTTCGACACCGGCGGCATCTCGCTGAAGCCGGCGGCCGAAATGGACGAGATGAAGTACGACATGTGCGGCGCCGCCAGCGTCATCGGCACCTTCAAGACCGTCGCCAGCCTCGGCCTGCCGATCAACCTCGTCGGCATCGTGCCCGCCACCGAGAACATGCCGGGCGGCAGCGCCACCAAGCCGGGCGACGTGGTCACCTCCATGTCCGGCCAGACCATAGAAGTGCTCAACACCGACGCCGAAGGCCGCCTCATCCTGTGCGATGCGCTGACCTACGCCGAGCGCTTCAAGCCGGAATGCGTGATCGACATCGCTACCCTCACCGGCGCCTGCGTGGTCGCGCTGGGCAAGATCCCCAGCGGCCTGCTGGCCAATGACGATGATCTCGCCGCCGAACTGCTCAAGCGCGGCACCGAGTCCGGAGACCGCGCCTGGCAGCTGCCGCTGTGGGAGGAATACCAGGAGCTGCTGAAGAGCAACTTCGCCGACATGGGCAACATCGGCGGCCGCTACGGCGGCACCATCACCGCCGCCTGCTTCCTGTCGCGCTTCGCCAAGGCCTACAAGTGGGCGCACCTGGACATCGCCGGCACCGCCTGGATCTCCGGCGATGCCAAGGGCGCCACCGGCCGGCCGGTACCGCTGCTGGCCGAGTTCCTGATCGCCCGCGCCGGCGGCCAGGCAGGCTGAGGCTGGTGACCAAGGTCCAGTTCTATCACAACACCCCGGACCGGCTCGCGCTTGCCTGCGAGCTGGTCGCCCGCGCCCATGCCGGCGGCCGCCAGGTCGCGGTACGGCTGGCGGACGGGGTGCAGGCGCGCAAGCTGGACCTGATGATGTGGACCAGCGATCCGCTGGCTTTCCTGCCCCATGTTTCCAACAGCTCGCCGCTCGCGGCGGAAACACCGGTGGTGCTGGGCGCGCCCGGCAGCGACACCGACTGGCCGCACACCGACGTGCTGGTGAATCTCGCCGAGGACATGCCGCCGGGCTTCGACCGCTTCCGCATGGTGGTGGAGATCGTCGGCCAAACCGAAGCGGAGAAGGCACCGGCGCGGCATCGCTGGATGCAGTACAAGGCGCGCGAACTGCCGCTCAAGGCCTTCGACGCCGAGCGCCGGGTGGCCCTGTGAGCAACGGGCCGCCCCGCGCCGATGCCGAGGAAGAGTTGCAGCGCGCCGACGCCCTGCTGGGCCAGGCCGACGCCCTGCTGAACCGCCACCGCGGCGAGACCGCCACACCGGCCGACGATGACCTGCCCATCCTCACCGACGTGGTGGATGAGGACGAACTGCCGCCGGAAGCGCTGCTTCCGCCGAAGAGGGCGCCGTTGCCGGGTGTCGCACCATCCGTCGCCCCGGCTCCCTTGCCGCCCCAGCCTCCGGTTCAGCCTGCCCAGGCCTTCTCCGCACCCGCGCCAACGCCATCTGCGGCGCCAGCCACCCTGAATCCGCGCCAGGTCGAGCAACTGGTACGGCTGGACACCGAGATCTCCCGCGAGGTCGAAGCCTGGCTCGCCAACGAGTTGCCGCAGATCCTCTCCCGCGAGCTGGACAGCCTCGCCGAGCGCGTGCGCACCCAAACCCTCGCTCACCTGCGCGCCACCCTGCTCCCCGCCCTCTCCGAGCGCATCGCCCGCCGCCTGGACGGCAGCGAAGAGTAATCCCGCCCCTCCCCAGCCGGCGCGCGCCCTTGCGGGGCAGGCCGGTGGCATCCGCTATAATCCGCGTTTTGCCTGAAAGCGCGCTAAAACAACATGGAACTGGCCAAGAGCTTCGAGCCGGCAGCGATCGAATCGC
Organism: Azoarcus sp. TTM-91; assembly: GCF_012911025.1. GTDB lineage: Bacteria > Pseudomonadota > Gammaproteobacteria > Burkholderiales > Rhodocyclaceae > Azoarcus. Next base: position 85,040 of record NZ_WUEI01000007.1, read on the forward strand.
GCTGGTACCCCCAATGGGAAAACAGCGGCTATTTCGACGCCGGCCTCGACACGACCAATCCGAACGCCTTCTGCATCCTGCTGCCGCCGCCCAACGTCACCGGCACGCTGCACATGGGCCACGGCTTCAACCAGACCATCATGGACGCGCTCACCCGCTACCACCGCATGCGGGGCGACAACACCCTGTGGCAGCCGGGCACCGACCATGCGGGCATCGCCACCCAGATCGTCGTCGAGCGCCAGCTGGACGCCCAGGGCGTGTCGCGCCATGACCTCGGCCGCGACAAGTTCCTGGAGAAGGTGTGGGAGTGGAAGGAATACTCCGGCGGCACCATCACCCGGCAGATGCGCCGCCTGGGCACCAGCCCGGACTGGAAGCGCGAGCGCTTCACCATGGACGCCGGCCTGTCGAAGACCGTCACCGAAACCTTCGTCCGCCTCTACAACGAGGGCCTGATCTACCGCGGCAAGCGCCTGGTGAACTGGGACCCCAAGCTCGGCACCGCGGTGTCCGACCTGGAGGTGGTGTCCGAGGAAGAAGACGGCAAGCTCTACCACATCCTCTACCCCTTCACCGACGGCCCCGTCGGCGGGCTGCGCGGCCTCACCGTCGCCACCACCCGCCCAGAGACGCTGCTGGGCGACGTCGCGGTGATGGTGCATCCGGAAGACGAGCGCTACGCCAACCTGATCGGCAAGACGGTGGAGCTGCCGCTCACCGGCCGCCGCATCCCCATCATCGCGGATGACTACGTCGACCGCGAGTTCGGCACCGGCTGCGTCAAGGTCACCCCCGCGCACGACTTCAACGACTACGCCGTCGGCCAGCGCCACAAGCTGGACATGATCGTGGTGCTGACGCTGGAAGGCGCGGTGCCTGCCAACGCAGAGGTGTTCGACACCGCCGGCCAGGCCAAGGGCAACGTCGCCATGCCCGCCTCCATCGCCGGCCTGGACCGGGTACCGGCGCGCGACCAGGTGGTCGCCGAGCTGGAAGCCGCCGGCCTGCTGGTCGAGGTCAAGGCGCACAAGCTGATGGTGCCGCGCGGCGACCGCACCAACGTCGTCATCGAGCCGATGCTGACCGACCAGTGGTTCGTCGCCATGAGCAAACCGGGCGCGGACGGCAAGAGCATCACCGAGAAAGCGCTGGAGGTGGTGGCATCCGGCGAGATCAAGTTCTACCCGGAGAACTGGGTCAATACCTACAACCAGTGGCTCAACAACATCCAGGACTGGTGCATCTCGCGCCAGCTGTGGTGGGGCCACCAGATTCCCGCCTGGTACGCCACCGAAGGAGAAATGAGCGGGCTGTGCTGGGTCGCCCGCGACGAGGACGAAGCCCGCGCCCTGGCGGCGAAGGACGGCTACGCCGGCGCGCTGCGCCGCGACGAGGACGTGCTGGACACCTGGTATTCCTCCGCGCTGTGGCCCTTCTCCACGCTGGACTGGACGCCGGAATGGCCGCAGAAGAGCAACCCGGCGCTGGACCTCTACCTGCCCTCCACCGTGCTGGTCACCGGCTTCGACATCATCTTCTTCTGGGTCGCCCGCATGGTCATGATGACCAAGCAGATCACCGGCAAGATCCCGTTCAAGCACGTCTACGTGCACGGCCTGATCCGCGATGCGGAAGGCCAGAAGATGTCCAAGTCCAAGGGCAACGTGCTGGACCCGATCGACCTGATCGACGGCATCGCGCTGGACGAGCTGGTGAAGAAGCGCACCTTCGGCCTGATGAACCCCAAGCAGGCGCAGAGCATCGAGAAGAAGACGCGCAAGGAGTTCCCCGACGGCATCCCCGCCTTCGGCACCGACGCGCTGCGCTTCACCTTCGCCTCGCTCGCCAGCCCCGGCCGTGACATCAAGTTCGACCTCGCCCGCTGCGAGGGCTACCGCAACTTCTGCAACAAGCTGTGGAACGCCACCCGCTTCGTGCTGATGAACTGCGAAGGTCAGGATTGCGGCGTCGAGGCGGCGGAAGCCGATCTGGACTTCTCCTTCGCCGACCGCTGGATCGTCTCCCGCCTGCAGCGCACCGAAGCCGAGGTGGCCGAGCAGTTCACCGCCTACCGCTTCGACATGGTGGTGCGCTCGGTCTACGAATTCGTCTGGGACGAGTACTGCGACTGGTACCTGGAACTGGCCAAGGTGCAGGTGCAGGGCGGCACGCCGGCGCAACAGCGCGCCACCCGCCGCACCCTGCTGCGGGTGCTGGAAACGGTGCTGCGCCTCGCCCATCCGCTGCTGCCCTTCATCACCGAAGAGCTGTGGCAGACGGTGGCGCCGCTCGCCGGCCGCAAGGATGCCGACAGCGTCATGCTGGCGCGCTACCCGGCGGCCGACGCCACCCGCATCGACGAGGCCGCCGAAGCCCAGGTCGCCGAGCTGAAGGCCATGATCTACGCCTGCCGCAACCTGCGTGGCGAGATGAACATCTCCCCCGCCCAGCGCCTGCCGCTGGTGGCCGCCGGCAACCCGGAAACGCTGAATGCCTACGCGCCCTACCTCGCCGGCCTGGCCAAGCTGTCGGAAGTGGAAGTGGTCACCGAGATCGGCGCGGACGAACTCGCGCCGGTGGCGGTGGCCGGCGAAACCCGGCTGATGCTGAAGGTGGAGATCGACCTCGCCGCCGAACGCGACCGCCTGGGCAAGGAAATCGCCCGCCTCGAAGGCGAGGTGAGCAAGGCCGAAGGCAAGCTGGGCAACGCCAGCTTCGTCGACCGTGCCCCTGCGGCGGTGGTCCAGCAGGAACGCGACCGCCTTGCCGGCTTCAAGGCCACGCTGGAGAAGCTGCGGCCGCAGCTGGCCAAGCTCGCTAGCCGCTGAAGTGTGCTGCTGCCTGCGCTGCAGGCAGCGCAAATGAAACGGGCCGCCCCCACGGGCGGCCCGTTTCACATCCGGCAGCGCCAGGCTTACTTGCGCTTCATGTAGAACTCGAAGGCCTTGTCGGCGGTTTCGCTCTGCTGCAGCAGATCGTTGCCGGTCTGCTTGGCGAAGGCCTGGAAATCCTTGACCGAACCCGGGTCGGTGGCGACGACCCGCAGCACTTGTCCCGGCTGCATGTCGGCCAGCGCCTTCTTGGTGCGCAGAATGGGCAGCGGACAGTTCAAACCACGCGCATCCACTTCCTTGTCGAAGTCCATTGCTCGTCCTTTATCAGAAAACCCGCGGATATTAATGGAATCGCCACCCGCGGGAAAAGCCGCAGCCAGCCGCGCGTGAGCTGCTGCGCCTAGCGCTGGTCGCGGTCGCGGCGCTCTTCGGTAAGGCGGATCTTCAGGTCACGCAGCCGCGCATCCACCGCCGACAGCTCGTAGAAATCGCCGTCGCCGGCCTTGCGCGCCAGCTCCAGTTGCTCGATCGCCGCCGGCAGCGTGCCCTGCAGCACATAGACTTCGGCCTGGGCGCGGTGCTGTGCGGTGCGCTTGCCCAGCTCGGAATTGGCACGCGACAGCAGCTGCCACAGGCGCACATCGTCGCCGCGCACCTGTATGCCTTCGCGTGCGCCGGCGGCGGCATCCGCCGGGCGATGGGCCTGGATCTGGGCATCGATCAGCGCGTAGCGCAAGCTGGTGCTGGCGGGGAAGCTCTTGCGGGCGGCGCTGAGCAGCGTCACCGCGCCAGCGGGGTCTTTGCGCGCCGTCCGCAGCTCCGCGGCCAGGGTCTCGATGAAGGGGGAAGGCGGCGCTTCCTTGCGCGCCTGCGCCAGCGTGGCTTCCGCGTCGTCCAGCCGGTTGGCGCGCAGCTGGGCGCGGGCGAGCCCGTAGCGCACGGTGAAATCGGACGGCGTCTGCGCCACCCGGCTCTCCATGTCGCGGAGGGCGTCGGTCGGGCTGCCGGCCTGGGCGCGCAGCTTGGCACGCACGAAGCGGAAGTCGTCGGAGTCCGGCACCTGGCGGTAGCGCAGGGCGCTGGCGCGGTTCTCCATGTCGGAGATCCGCTCGGAGGTCAGCGGGTGGGTGCGCAGATAGGCCGGCGCATTGTTCTCGTACAGCCGGCTGGCACGCTGCAAACGTTCGAAGAAGCCGGGCATGCCGCGCACGTCGAAGCCGGCGGCATCCAGCGTCTGCAGGCCGACGCGGTCGGCCTCGCGCTCGAAGTCGCGCGAGTAGCCGAGCTGGGATTGCAGCGCACCGGCCTGGCCGGCCGCCAGCGCCGCCTCGCTGACCTGGGAGTTGCTGCGCGCAGCCAGCACCGCCACCAGCAGCGACGCCAGCATCACCATGCCGGCCTGGCTCTGGTGGCCCACCATCTGGGCGATGTGGCGCTGGGTGACGTGGGCGATTTCGTGGCCCAGCACCGAGGCCAGTTCCGATTCGCTCTCCGCCGCCAGGATCAAGCCGGTATGCACGCCGATGTAACCGCCCGGCAAGGCGAAGGCGTTCAGCGTGGTGTCCTTGACGACGAAGAAGTCGAAGGCCTGGCCGGGGTTGTTGCTGACCGCCGCCAGCTTGCGGCCCAGCCGGTTCACGTATTCCTCGACTTCCGGATCGTCCAGGTAGGCCGCATCGCGCCAGCGGATCTGGGCAATGATTTCCTCGCCGATGCGGCGTTCGGCTGCGGGTGAAAGATCCGACGCGCCGACGTCGCCGAGGTCAGGCAAAGTAGCGGCGGGAGCGGGGAAGGCCAGCGCGAGGCTGAGCAGGAGGGCGAGAGGTTTGCGCATCATGGGCTGCTATGATAACGGCCCCCACGGACCCGTTCCGTGTGGCCTGTTTCCACTTGTAGCAGCATACCCCGCGCCTCCGAAATGAGCGACTCGCCCTCCTCCTCCAGTCCCACGCCCGCTGCCGGTTCCGGCCTTACCCACTTCGACGCCCAAGGCCAGGCCCATATGGTGGATGTCGGCGCCAAGGCGGAAACCCGCCGTGTCGGCGTCGCCACCGGCCGCATCCTGATGCGGCCGGAAACGCTGGCGACCATCGTCAGCGGCAGCGCCAAGAAGGGCGACGTGCTGGGCATCGCCCGCATCGCCGCCATCCAGGCTTCCAAGCGCACCAGCGACCTGATCCCGCTGTGCCACCCGCTGCCGCTCACCCGGGTCGCGGTGGAGTTCGAGGTGGACCAAGCCGCCAGCGCGGTGTCCTGCACCGTCACCGCCGAAACCGTGGGCCGCACCGGCGTGGAGATGGAAGCGCTCACCGCGGTCAACATCGGCCTGCTCACCATCTACGACATGTGCAAGGCAATAGACCGCGGCATGCGCATGGAAGGCATCCAGCTGCTGGAGAAACAGGGCGGCAAGTCCGGCCACTGGGTAGCCGGCCGGGACGACTGAGGGCGACGCCCTCCGGGCTGCCATACCAGAGCGGCCCGAAGCGGCCGCCCCTCCGCGCATCGCGAAACCCACGCGCCTGCGCCCACCAGATGGCCGCAGCAGCCACTCCCAAAAAAACGCAGCCCCGGGGGTGAGGTGATCCGCCCCGCCACGCGTCTTACGTTCGTCCTTCCTTGGCGGGCACCTCCGCGCCGCCACTTCCGGAGTCCGAACGATGAACCGATGGCTGCGCCCGCTCACTCCCCTGCTGCTCCTGCTCGCCGCCTGCCAGGGCGACGGTCCCAGCCGGAATACAACCGCCCCTGAGCCCGCAGCGGCAGCCACCAGTACAGCCCGCTTCACTTCGGACGAGGCCTGTACGCTGGACCACGGCACCGGCCTCACCTGGGAGCGTGGCATCGCAGACGCCTCTCGCCTGCCCCAGGCCGGAGGCGACGACGGCCGCGATTGCCCCTCCGCTGCCTGCAGCGTCGCCGCCCACCTGCTCCGCGCCCGGCAGCAGCGCCTGTGCGGCCATGAAGACTGGCGCGTGCCCAGCGAGCGCGAACTGCGCACCCTGCTCCAAGCCGGGTTCGCCACCGCCGGCAGGACGGCAATCGATCACGACGCTTTTCCCCACGCCCAGCCCGGCCCCTACTGGACCAGCCGCAGCTGGCGCGCCGAAGGCATCGTCGCGGTGTGGTTCGACGCCGAGCACGCCGACCTGTCCACCGCCGCCCTGTCCCGCCGCGACACCGCCTTCATC
>NZ_WUEI01000080.1 GCF_012911025.1 Azoarcus sp. TTM-91
GGGCGCCCTGGCGGCCGGGCCGGAGGTTTGAGGCGGAGGGGCCGGCTCAGGCGCCGGGGTGGATGAACAGCTTGGCCAGCAGCTCGGTGCGGCTGCGGGCGCCCACCTTGTCCAGCACATGCTTGACGTGGGTCTTCACCGTCGCCAGCGAAATGCCCAGCGCATCGGCGATTTCCGCATTGCTGAGGCCGCGGCGCAGGTGGCGGATCAGCTCGTTCTCGCGCGGCGTCAGCGCGGCGGTTTCCGCTGCGGCGGGGGCGAAGGCGCCGGAGCTGGCGGCGGAGAATTCCAGCAGTGGCATCAGCCCCTTCAGCACGTCGATCTCGCCGCTGCTGAAGGCCGGGCCGTGGCTGCGGCGTATCAGCGAGATGCCGGCCACGGCCCGGCCATCGTCCAGCCGCAGGTAGATCTCGGCGATGTCGCCTATGCCGTGGTCGCTGAGGAAATTGCGGTAGATGGTGCTGCCGCCGGCCTGGCTGCGCAGGCTCTGCACCGGCGCGCCGCAGCGCAGGCCGCGCGCCGGGTAGAGCGGATCGTGCCGCCAGTAGTGGGCGCTGTAGGCGGCCTGCACCTCCGGCAGCGCGGCCGGGCGCGGAAAGCCGGCGATCTCGCCATTACCGCCGACCAGGTAGAAGGCGCGATGGTCGCTGGCGGTCACCCTGCCCACCGTGTCCAGGCAGGCATCCATATAGGCCTGCAGCCGGGCGGTGGCCGGCGCTGCGGGGCAGGCCGGCGGCAGGCTCACGCGTTCAGGTGCCGTGCCGGGGCAGCCGCGCCGCGCAGGGTGGCGGAGGGCAGTTCGCCGAACATCGCGCGGTATTCGGTGGCCAGCCGCGACAGGTGCCAGAAGCCCCAGCGCGCGGCCACGTCCTGGATCATGGTCTTTTCCGGATCGCTGTTGAGCAGGTCGCGGCGCACACCGTTGAGGCGGATGGCACGCAGATAGCCGACCGGGTTCAGCTGCAGCACTTCCTCGAAGCAATATTGCAGCGTGCGGCGGGAGACACCCAGCTCGGCGCACAGGTCGGCCACCGACAGCGGTTCGTTCACATGCTCGCGCATATAGGCCACCGCGCGATGCACCACCTGCCGGCGACCCGAGCTGGTGCGTGGCGTCTGGCTGGCGGCTGCCGCCTTGCCGAAACTGGCTACCGTGCTTTCGTAGATCGCGTGCTTCATCGCCCGCCGCAGTTGCTCGTGCTCCAGCAGTTGCGGTGCCGAGATGATGCTGGACAGCGCCGAGAACAGGAATTCCTTGAGCTTGGTGGAGCCGGCCGGGTCGCGCAGCGCCGCCGGCGCGCGCACCAGCGCCTCGGCAGCGTCGTTGCCTTCCAGGATGCGGGTGAACGCCATTAGCTCGTCCATCGGCAGCGCCACTGCGATCAGGTCCAGCGCGGGCGAGGTACGCAGCAGCGATTCCTCGCCCGGTTTGATGGTGATCTGGGTGTGCTCGTCCACCTCCCAGCCGTCGTACACCACGCGCCCGTCCATGCGCAGCGGGATGCCGACGGTGATGCAGCCCTGCCAGGGCCTGCAGTGTTCCTGCAGCGACTGGGTGGTCTGCTCGCGGAAGATCTGGATGCCGTCGAACCACACTTCGGTGAAATCACCGACGAAAGGCCCGGGCGTGAGCTGGTCGTAGATCTGCTCCCAGCCTTGTACGTAAGCCGCCATTTCGCCCACTTCGGTGGTGTTCCGGTGGGTGATGCGTACATGCGAAGCACTGCCGCTGGCAAAGGCCGGAGCCTCGCCAATACACGTATCCGTGTTCATTTATTGTTTGGCCCCAAAGCGTCATTGAGGTGAATGCACCTCAACGTTTAGCAAAAGCCATGCCGTCGGGACTTCCCTCTCTCTGTCGGGAATTCCCTCCTCCTTATTCGCATCATGGGGCACCCGGGGCGTGCATTGCAATTTGCAGCGCACAAGGCTGGTGCGATGTTTTTTATTGCGAATTGCTGATTTCGGATAACGGCCTGCCGAAAGTGCTTCCTAGAATTTCCCCGACTCGACGAAGGTTTTAGCGCCAGGGCCGCGATCCTTTCCATGTCACGTCGGGGTTTCTTATTCAGCTTCTATTAATAATTCTCAGAGGTCGTTAATGAGTAAATTCGCTTCGGAAAGGCTGCGGCCATTGGCGTCCGTATTGGCGGCGGTGGGAATTCTCGGTGCGCAGCCCGTGCTGGCGGCGGACGATGCCGCCGCACTGGGCCGCAATCTGACGCCCCTGGGCGGCGAAAGCGCGGCCAATGCGGATGGCAGCATTCCCGCCTGGCAGGCGGGCGCATTGAATTCCGGATGGGCGCCCGGCAAGCCCCGCGCCGATTTCTTCAAATTCAAGGATGACAAGCCGCTATTCACGATCGATGCATCGAATGCGGATAAATATGCGAATAAGCTGAGTGAGGGCCAGCTCGCGCTGCTGCGTAATTTCAAGAATTACCGTATCGCGGTTTACCCCAGCCGCCGGCATTGCTCCGCGCCGGATTTCGTGCAGCAGAATACGAAGGCGAATGTGGGCGCGGCGAAAATCGGCAGCGATGGCTGGAGCCTCGCCGAAGCCACCGTGCCGGGTATTCCTTTCCCATTCCCCAAGAGCGGCATCGAGGTATTGTGGAATGCCAAGATGAAATACGCCGGGGTCGGCCTCACCATGCCGGCGCTGTGGATCATGCTGTCGCCGCGCGCCAGCGGCGGCGACTGGATCGAGGCCAAATCCAGCCAGACCTATTTCTACCCCTGGGGCAAGAAGGGCAGCAACAAGCTGGCCGATCTGCCGCAGGTCGAGTACTACACCTATTTCGACTACGCCTCGCCGACCGCGCTCGCCGGCCAGGCGCTGATCGCCACCGCCTACCTGAACAAGGGCAGCGATACCTTCTATTACTTCCCCGGCCAGCGCCGCGTGCGGCGCATGCCCAGCTATTCCTACGACGCGCCGCAGGTGGGTTTCGAGAACCAGTACACCGTGGATGAGCCGCGGGTGTTCAACGGCACGCCGGACCGCTTCGACTGGAAGCTGGTGGGCAAGAAGGAGATGTACGTCGGCTACAACGCCTTCGGCATGTACGACCCGAACGTGGATCGCCGCAAGGTCATCACCCCGGACGGCGTCGAATCCGCCGCCACCCGCTACGAGCTGCACCGGGTGTGGGTGATCGAGGCCACGGTGAAGGAGGGCGTGCGCCACGTCGCGCCCAAGCGCCGCTTCTATGTGGATGAGGACTCCTGGGCGTTGATGGGCGCGGAGGATTACGACGCCCAGGGCAAGCTGTGGAAGGTGCGCGAGAGCTTCGTCATTCCGGTGGCCGAAACCGGCTCCTGCGACAACCCCGCTTTCGTCCAGTACGACCTCAACTCCGGCCGTGTGCTGCACGACCAGGGCAGCGTGGGTGCCGGCAAGGACCTGAAGTGGTCGGTGGAGCCGGACGACGCCAAGCTGCAGGAGAACTTCTACACCCCCGACAACCTGCGCGCGATCAGCCAGCGCTGAGCCTGCACCTTCTCCGCTGCCGCGTCTCAGCCGCGGCGGCGCCTTCCCTCCGGAGATAACAATGACAATTCGCTTCAAGCAATTGGCGGTGGCGCTCGCCCTCGCCGGGCTGGGTACGCCCGCGGCCCAGGCTTTCCAGTTCGAGAACGAATTCTTCAGCGGCTCGCTGGATTCCACGCTCACCGTCGGTTTCGGTCAGCGGGTGGAAGACCAGCGCTGCAACCACATCGGCGATTCCTCCACCCGTTGTGGCGGCAATGCCAATACCGCGGTATGGGGCAACGGCGACGACGGCAACCTCAATTACGACAAGGGCGATTTCTTCACCGCTCACATCAAGGGCTCGCACGAGCTGCTGCTGAACCTGCCGGACCAGTGGAAGTTCATGGGCCGCGTCGGCTGGCTGCACGACTTCGCCGCCGACGACACCGCCCGCACCGACTTGCGCGCCAGCGCCTCCAACGAAGTCGGCAACTACGTGCGCCTGTACGACTTCTGGGTCAGCAAGGAATTCGACATCGCCGGCCAGCGCGCCCGTGCCCGCCTGGGCAACCAGGTGGTGAGCTGGGGCGAGAGCCTGTTCATGTTCGGCGGCATCAACTCCAACGTGGCGATGGACATGCAGCGCCTGTCCTCGCCCGGCGTGCAGCTGAAGGAAGCCTATCTGCCGGCGCCGATGTTCAGCCTGGCCTCCAGCCTGGGCAACGGCATCAACGCCGAGGCCTACTACCAGTTCGAGTGGAAGCCGTATTCCTTCCCGCCGGCCGGCACCTATTTCTCGGTGAGCGACACCTTCGGCGCCGGCCGCGATCGCCTGATGTACTTCACCGCCGACGCCGCCAGCCGCATCCGCACGCCGGGCGATTCCCTCTACGGCATGAGCCTGGCCGCCGCCCGCGAAGCCATGCTGACCGCTGGCGAGGCCATCCCGGTGGCGAACGACGACAAGCCGCGCAGCGGCGGCCAGTACGGCGTGTCGCTGAAGTTCCGCGTCGATGCGCTGGATGCCGACGTCGGCCTCTACTACCAGCGCTACCACGACAAGACGCCCAACGTGCTGCTGTGGTCCGCCGGCATGGGCCACACCGGCTACTACTACGAGGAAGACCGCGAGCTGTACGGCATCAGCGCCAACACCTCGCTGGGCAACTGGGCGGTGGGCGCGGAACTCTCCTACCGGCCGAAGGACGCGGTGTCGCTGGGCGCGTGCATGAACGTCGATGGCAGCGGCATCGCCGCCGGCGCCGAGTGCCGCGGCTCGGTGGATGAAGAGCGCTACCAGCTCCACCTCACTGGCATCCTCAGCCTCACCCCCAGCGAGCACGGCTGGTTCCTCGATGCCATCGGCGCGCAGACCGGCACCTTCCTTGGCGAAGTGGTGGGCATCTCCTACCCCAACGTGCGCTCCGGGAAGATCTACACCCGCAGCAACAACGGCGTGACCTACCAGCAGCAAGTGGCCGCCGGCAACTGGACTTACCTGGACAGCGCCGGCAACTCGGTGGGCGTGGGCGACAGCTTCTCCTGGGGCTACATGTTCGACTTCAGCGTGACCTACGACGGCTCGCTGATCCCCGGCTGGCAGGTGATCCCCGGCGTGGCGGTGTCCCACGCGGTGCGCGGCAACACGCCCAACTTCATGCAGAACTGGATGGAGGGCGCCAAGTCGGCCAACTTCTACGTGCTGTTCAACCGCAACCCCTCCACCTGGCAGGCGGGCATCAACTACACCAAGTTCTGGGGCGGCGACACGCCGACCAGCTCGCTCAACGAGGACAGGGATTTCATCGGCGGCTTCCTGTCGCGCAACTTCTGATGCAGCCGTTTGCGGCGATGGCGCACCGCTTCTCCGTTCGGGCCGGACCTGTCCTGGCCCGGACGGTGGCGGCGGTTTCACCGCCGGCTTGATCCTCGGCCGGCCATCCACGGTTTCCGTGATGGCCGGCGGCAACACCCGCCCTCCATTCTTCAGGTCACACCGTGCTCAATCCCCTCAGTGTCGATCAGGTCGACACCTTCCTGACCCGCAGCCTGCGCCGCCTGGAAGACGTCTGCTTCCGCCTGCGCGGCGCCATCCTGGTCGCGCTCGCGCTGTTCACCGTCGTCATGGGCTGGTTCGCTCTGCAGCTGCGCATGGATGCCGGCTTCGAGAAGCAGATGCCGGTGGGCCATGAATACATCCAGACCTTCAACCAGTACCGCGAGGACGTGCTCGGCGCCAACCGCCTCAACATCGTCGTGCGTGCCCGCGAGGGCAGCATCTGGAACAAGGCGGCGCTGACCCGGCTGTACGAGGTGACGCAGGCGGTGGGCTTCCTGCCCAACGTCGATCGCCTGGGCGTGCAGTCGCTGTGGACGCCCAACTCCTTCGTCAACGAGATCACTGAGGATGGCTTCCGCGCCGATCCGCTGATCCCCGGCACGGTGTCGCCGGCCGACCTGGACGACGAAACCATCGCCGGCATCCAGCGCGCCGCCAGCCAGGGCGGCTTCGTCGGCATCCTGGTGTCGCGCGACCAGAGCAGCGCGATGATCGTCGCCGAGCTGGCCGAGCGCGACCGCGACGGCCACCAGATCGACTACGTCGCCTACAACAAGCTGCTGGAAGAACTGCGTGGCAAGTTCGAGGACGCCGGCTACGAAATCCAGATCATCGGCTTCGCCAAGCAGATCGGCGACATCGCCGACGGCGCCTCGGCGGTGCTGGAGTTCTGCGCCATCGCGCTGCTGCTCACCGCGCTGGCGGTGTACTGGTACTGCCATTCGGTGCGCTTCACCCTGCTGCCGGTGGTGTGCTCCTTCACCTCGCTGGTGTGGCAGTTCGGCACGCTGAAGCTGCTGGGCTACGGCCTGGACCCGCTGGCGGTGCTGGTGCCCTTCCTGGTGTTCGCCATCGGCGTCTCCCACGGCGTGCAGCAGATCAACTTCATCGTGCGCGAGCTCTCCCACGGCCGCAGCACCGAGGAAGCGGCGCGCGCCAGCTTCTCCGGCCTGCTGATTCCCGGCACGCTGGCGCTCATTACCGCCTTCGTCTCCTTCATCACGCTGACGCTGATCCCGATTCCGATGGTGCGGGAGCTGGCGATCACCGCCTCGCTGGGCGTGGGCTACAAGATCATCACCAACTTGGTGATGCTGCCGCTGGCCGCCTCCTGCTTCCATTTCGACAAGCGCTACGCCGACAAGGCGGTGCTCAAGCGCGAGAAGCGCTCCGCCTGGCTGCGCACGCTGGCGCGGGTGGCGGAGCCGCGCAACGCCGCCATCACCATCGCGGTGACGCTGGTGGTGTTCGGCCTCGCCGTGTGGCAGAGCGCCGACCGGGTGGTGGGCACGGTGGAGCCGGGCGCGCCCGAACTGCGCGCCGACGCCCGCTTCAACCGCGACGCGGTTTCCATCTCGCAGAACTACGACACCGGCCTGGACTGGCTCACGGTGATCTTCGAGGCGCCGCCAGCCTCCTGCGAGCGGGTCGAGGTCGGCCTCTACCAGGACCGCTTCGTCGCCGCCATGCAGTACGTGCCCGGCGTGCTCTCGGCGCTGTCCTTCTCCGGCCAGCTGCGCACCTACAACGAGGGCTACAACGAGGGCAACCCGAAGATGGCGGTGGTGCCCATCGACTCCGGCAACTACGCCGGCCTCGCCGCCGAGGTCGGCCGGGTGCGCGGCTTCATGAACAAGGACTGCAGCATGACGGCGGTCCACCTCTTCCTCACCGACCACAAGGCCACCACCATCAACGGCGTCATCGCCGCGGTGAAGGCCTTCCGCGAGGCCGACCAGGTGGCGGACGTGCATATCCGCCTCGCCTCCGGCAATGCCGGCGTGCAGGCGGCGGTGAACGAGGAAGTGCATCGCTCCGAAATGCCGATGCTGCTCTACGTCTATGCCGCCATCGTGGTGCTGGTGGCGGCGGTATACCGCGACTTCCGCGCCGTCATCGCCTGCTGCCTGCCGCTCACCGTCGGCACCTTCATCGGCTACTGGTTCATGAAGGAGCTGCAGATCGGCCTCACCGTGGCGACGCTGCCGGTGATGGTGCTGGCGGTCGGCATCGGCGTGGATTACGCCTTCTACATCTACAACCGGCTGCAGCTGCACCTGGCCAACGGCCAGCCCATCGTCAAGGCGCTGGAGCACGCCATCCTCGAAGTCGGCATGGCCACCATCTTCACCGCCGTCACCCTGGCGGTGGGCGTGGCCACCTGGATGTTCTCCGAACTCAAGTTCCAGGCCGACATGGGCCGGCTGCTGGCCTTCATGTTCATGGTGAACATGGTGATGGCGATGACCGCGCTGCCCGCCTTCGCGGTGTGGCTGGAAAAACTCTTCCCGCGCAGGAAGCCGGTGCGGGCGCCGGGCATCCTGGCGCACTGATCCGGCCTACTCATTCGGACTGCTCATTCGGACTAAATGGCCGGCAAATGAACATGCTCATCGGAACCCTCATGAACACGCCTGCTTCACCCGCAGCGCGCCCCGCCGGTCGCTCCCGCCGCTTCTCCGCCAGGCTGGCGAACGCGCTGGCCGGGCTGATCGCGCTGGCGCCGCTGTTCTGCCACGCCCAGGCCGAGGCTGGCGCGGAAACCTTCAGCCTGCGGCCGGCGGCGCACAGCGCCAACGCCAGCCGCAGCATGATCCTGGACGCCACCCGCGCTGGCGACCGCCTGGTGGCGGTGGGCGAGCGCGGCGTGGTGCTGCTGTCGGACGACGGCGGCAAGCAATGGCGCCAGGCCGCCAACGTGCCGGTGGCGGCGACGCTCACCGGCGTGTCCTTCGCCGATGCGAAGCGAGGCTGGGCGGTCGGCCACTGGGGCGTGGTGCTGCACACCGCTGACGGCGGCGAGAACTGGAGCCGCCAGCGCCTGGACACCGGCGAGGACAGGCCGCTGTTCTCGGTGCATTTCCTCGACGCCAGCCACGGCATCGCCGTGGGCCTGTGGTCGCTGATGCTGGAAACCCGCGACGGCGGCCAGAGCTGGGAAGACGTGGCGCTGCCGGCGCCGCCGGGCGAGAGCCAGGCCGACGCCAACCTGATGCGCATCTTCGGCGGCCCGCAGGGCGTGCTCTACGTCGCCGGCGAGCGCGGCACCCTGTTGCGTTCGGCCGACGGTGGCCAGAGCTGGGACTACCGCCCGACCGGCTACCGCGGCTCCTTCTGGAGCGGGCTGGCGCTGGACGACGGCAGCGTGCTGCTGGCCGGCCTGCGCGGCAACGTCTACCGCAGCGGCGACGAAGGCGCCCACTGGAGCAAGGTGGAAGGCACGCCCTTCAGCTCCATCACCGACCTGGTGCTGGCCGGCGACAAGGTGGTCGCCGTCGGGCTGGACGGGGTAACGCTGGAGAGCAGCGACCAGGGCCGCAGCTTCCACGCCAGCCAGCGGGAAGACCGCCTGTCGCTCACCGCGGCGGTCGCCACCGCCAGCGGCCAGGTCGCGGTGTTTTCCCGCGGCGGCGTATTGCCGCCGCAGTAATTGCATCGAATTGATGGAAAAGGGCAGGGCGGTGGCGGAAAGGCGTGGAAGTGAATTGCCGATTCCGTCTATCGCAGCGATGAAAGGAAGTTGAAATGAACTCGATGCGGCGCAGCTGTTGCGACGTATTCGTAGTGACCGCCCGCAGCAATGCGGGCGGGGGTTCCGAGCGTGGTGTTTGAGAAAAGGGAGGGCGGGTCTGCCCGGCCTCCCTTCTTTTTCCTTTTTTATCTTCGCCCGTTTTCCCAAAGGGATGGAGCGGCGCGCGGTTGCGCCGGAATGCCTTGTTCCCGCCGCCTTCGTGGCGAATTGAAACGGCAATGAAATGCCCGGCGAGTTTGCCGTTTTGGGATAACGCCCGGTTTTGAACGATGGCTAGAATCGATTCCAGCCATTGATTGAATGAAGCTGTTTCCGCTTTTCCGTCTTGCCGCGGAACCGAATTGAAGCCGTGAATGAAAGTGGAGCGCCGGGCGCAATTGCGCCAGCTCCAATCCAGGCCCGCGGCGTTCAATTCACCCAGCAATATCGCAACCCAACGCAATCCAACCCAACCCAACCCAACGCAATCAATCTGGAGAGCCAGGTGAAAAAGAGTTTCCGGGTCAAATCCCTGTTGTTCGGGCTGTGCGCCGGTGTCGCCATGCAGGCGCATGCGCTGGAGCCGGATGTGCTCACGGTGACCAAGATGGCGCCGGCCGACGCCTACCGCGTCTATATCGCCGACCCCAACTTCAGCAGCCTGGTCGATGGCCGCATGCATGTGATCGACGGCCAGAACATGCGCTACCTCGGCATGGTCTCCACCGGCTTCTCCGGCTTGTCGGTGTTGTCGCCGGACCGCTCCGAGCTGTACGTGGCCACCACCTACTACGCCCGCCTCAACCACGGCGAGCGTACCGACGTGGTGGACATCCACGACGCCACCACGCTGGCGCGCAAGGAAGAGATCGTGATTCCGCCGCGCCACGCCCAGGGCACCGCCAGCCGCAGCCTCATCCAGACCTCCTTCGACGGCAGCCTGCTCTACGTGCAGAACGCCACCCCGGCCACCTCGGTGACGGTGGTGGACCTGCGCAACCGCAAGGTGCTGGCCGAGGTGCCGACGCCCGGCTGCTGGGCGGTCTATCCCTCGCCGACGGTGGCCAGCCGCTTCTCCGCCATGTGCGGCAACGGCTCCATGCTGACGCTGACGCTGGACGAAGCCGGCCAGGTCGCCACCCGCAAGCAGAGCGCGCCCTTCTTCGATCCGGACAGCGATCCGGTCTTCCCGATGTACGACCGCAACGGCGACAAGTTCGTCTTCGTCTCCTTCCACGGCAAGGTCTACCAGGCCGACCTCTCCGGCGAGATGGCCAGCGTGGAGCCGGGCTGGTCCCTGGTCGGCGCCGCCGATGCCAAGGCCGGCTGGCGGCCGGGCGGCTACCAGCTGCTCGCCACCGAACGCGCCGCCGGCCGCCTCTACGTCGCCATGCACGACAAGGGCGAGGAGGGCTCGCACAAGAACCCGGCCAAGGAGATCTGGGTGATAGACCTCGCCAGCCACAAGCGCATTGCGCGCCTGCCCGGCCACAACGCGGTGTCCATGGCCACCAGCCGGGGCGACAAGCCGCGCCTCTACCTGCTGGACGCCACCAACAACGACCTCATCGCCTACGACCTCGGCGCCAAACCCAAGCTGTTCAAGCGCATGCCGGCCATCGGCAACACGCCCATCCACCTGGAGCTGCAGTGATGGACGCCCTGCTGATCGACCCCGTGCTCTCGCGCGGCTGCGCCGCCGCGGTGGCGGTGCTGCTGCTGGTGGGCGGCGGCCAGAAGCTCCTCAACCTGCCGGTGTTCGAGGCGGTGGTGGAGCTGTACGAGGTGCTGCCGCGCGCGCTGGCGCCGCTGTTCGCCCGCCTCTTCCCCTTGCTGGAAATCCTCGCTGGCGCGCTGGTGCTGCTGGCGCCGGGCGCCATCGGCGGGGCCGCCGCGGTGGCGGTGCTGCTGCTCGCCAGCGCCGGCATCCTGGTCAACCTGCTGCGGGGCCGCCGCAACATCGACTGCGGCTGCGGCGGCGGCGATTCCCACCCGCGCTTGTCCTGGGCGCTGCTGGGCCGCAACGCGGTGCTGCTGCTCGCCGCCGCCATCGCCGGCCTCGCCGTGAGCGCCCGCGAACTGGTGTGGATCGACTACCTCACCGTGGTCGCGCTCGCCCTCGCGCTGCTCGGCCTCTACGCCGCCACCAATCAGCTGCTCGCCAACCAACCCCGTTATCAGGCACTCCGGAGCTAAAAAAATGACTGAAGCCCTGCTGGTTTCCAACATCGTCTCGTGGGTCGTCATCCTGGCCCTGGTCCTGGCCGTGCTGGCGCTCGCCCGCCAGGTCGGCATCCTGTTCGAACGCGTCGCCCCCATGGGCGCGCTGATGATGGACACCGGCCCCAAGACCGGCGACGTCGCCCCCATCTTCTCCCTGCCCACGCTCACCGGCGGCCAGGTGGAGATCGGCGGCGCCGCGCCGCGCAGCACTCTGTTGTTCTTCCTCTCGCCCACCTGCCCGGTGTGCAAGAAGCTGCTGCCCATCATCAAGCGCGCGCGCAAGGCCGAAGGCGACTGGCTGCGTGTCGTGCTGGCCTCCGATGGCGAAGAGCCGGAACACCGCGCCTTCATCCAGCGCGCCGGCCTGGGCGACTTTCCCTACCTGCTGTCGCAGGAACTGGGCATGACCTACCACATCGCCAAGCTGCCCTACGCGGTGCTGATCGACGAGCAGGGCCGCATCGGCGCCAAGGGCCTGATCAACTCCCGCGAGCAGCTGGAGAGCCTGTTCACCGCCAAGGAACTGGCGGTGGGCTCGGTGCAGCAGTTCATCGAGCAGAAGGCCTGAGCGCCCGCCGCCTCAACAAGGATTAGCTGGAGAAAAACCGTGTTCACACTCTTCATCAAACTGCTGGACCGCCTGTTCGAGCGCGGTACCCGCCAGGTCGCCCAGCGCAGCTCCCGCCGCGGCGCGCTGGTGCGCATCGGCAAGCTCTTCGTCGCCAGCGCCTTCGTGCTGCCGGTGCTGCCCTTCGACCGCACCGGCCAGGCCTTCGCCGCGCAGGACGCCAAGCGCAAGCAGACCAAGGACGACACCCGCTGCGACTACTGGCGATACTGCGCGCAGGACGGCTACCTGTGCGCTTGCTGCGGCGGCTCCGCCACCACCTGCCCGCCGGGCACCGAAGCCTCCAAGGTCTCCTGGGTGGGTACCTGCCGCAACCCGGACGACGGCAAGGACTACCTCATCAGCTACAACGACTGCTGCGGCAAGACCAGCTGCGGCCGCTGCATGTGCGCCACCAGCGAGCGCGAACGCCCCGGCTACCGCCTCGGCCTGCACAACGACATCAACTGGTGCATGGCCAATGACTCCTCGGTGTTCCACTGCACCACCGCGCTGGTGGTCGGCCTGGCGGAGGGTGAGGCGTGATGAAACGCGGCAGCAAGCGTTCCGGTGTCGCCGCCGCGCTGGCGCTGCTGGCGGTTTTCGCTGGCGGCGCGCAGGCGGCGGAGGAGGGCGAGGCGCTCTTCACCCAGCACTGTGCGGTCTGTCACCAGCCGGGCGGCACCGGCGCCCCCGGCCTGGCGCCGGCGCTGGCCGCGCTGCTGGGCAAGCGGGTGAGCGCGCCCGGCGGGCGGGAATACCTGCCGCGGGTGCTGCTCGGCGGCCTGTCCGGTGCCATCGTCGCCGGCGGCGAGAAGTTCAACGGCATCATGCTGCCCTTTCCGCAGCTGAACGACGCGCAGCTGGCGGCGCTCAGCCACTACCTGCTGGGCACGCTGAACAAGGACACGCTGGCGGCCGACTTCGCGCCGCTTACCGCCGCCGACTTCGCCGCCTGGCGCGGCAAGCCGGCGAGCGCAGCGGAAAACCGCAAGCTGCGCACGCAGCTGGACGCGGCGGGGCAGTGAACATGCGCCCCGCCCGCCTGCTACTACCCGCGCTGCTCGCCCTGCTGGGCATGGCCCCGCCGGCCCAGGCCGATCCGCGCATGGACTACATGCTGCACTGCTCAGGCTGCCACCGCCCCGACGGCAGCGGCGCCCCCCACTCCGGCGTGCCTTCCCTGGTTGGCCGCATGGGCTACTTCGCCCGCAGCGCCGAAGGCCGGGATTACCTCATCCGCGTGCCCGGCACCGCCAACTCCCCGCTGGACCACGCCGCCACCGCCAGGGTGCTGAACTGGATGATGGACAACTTCAGCCCTGCCGAACGCCCGGCAGACTTCCAGCCCTACACCGAGGCGGAGATCGCCAAGGTACGCGCCGACTGGCTGTCCAACGCAGCCGATGTGCGGATGAAGCTGGTAGCGGAGATGAAGCAGCACGGTTATCCGGTGGATTGAAGCCGGGCAGGGCGCAGGCGCGGCTCGAGCCCCAAGGGGGAGGCCGCGCCTGTTGCCGTTTACGGCGACCTCGCTGCGGGTCCAGGGGCATATAGCGGCGGGCTGTGTGGCGAAGCACGCGTACGGACCTGTGTGAAAGACCTGAGGAATAGGAGGCGCAGCGCAGGATCGTTGGCGCAAGGTCAGTGGCGCAGGCTGAACGGCACAGGATCGGCAGGGCAAGATCGACGACGCTCCGGAGTTCCAGCGGCCGCGCCGTCCCGCAGGTTCTCCCCCTCCCCCCTGGCGGGGGAGGGGAGAGGGGGCGCCCGTCAGGGTGCCCGTGTTGAACCCAGGCGCCGCTGCCTATCGCTGCGAGGACATTAGGTAGCCAAGCCGCCCGCCCATCCTCCGCGCCCGGCGCTGCCCGCGCGCCGCACCGCGACCATGCACGCCACCCCGCGCTCTCGCCTTGACGCACCGCCGTGGGGCATGTGCTTGCGCAACACGCTTGATGCGGCGCGATGGCGGTCCCTTTCGCACTTTCCCGATACCGCCTCCCACTCCAGTGCCAATGGCATTTCTCCGGCCACTGGCAGAACCCGCTGCTTCCCGCCGCCGGGCACCATGCCTCGCCGCAGATGTATTGCGCTGTCTCGAAAAAAGGCCAATTCGAATTGCCGAATGAATCAATTAAAAAAGGCAATTAAGACGAATTGTACAAATCGCCATTCCAATTCCAGCGGCCCGCTTTGCGCCGCAACAGCGCCCCGCCGCCGGGCCGGCAGGAATCTTGCGTTGCAGCATCGGCAATAACGCGGCATGCGATCCTGCGCAATTCCGGTGCGTAATGCACCGATGGCGGGAAAACTCTTTAGTTTCAGTGTTGTGCACGCACGGATTTGGTGAGGTGCGCCCCAGTTTCGTGCGTTTCGACAGGCGTTTATCCACTTCTTGCAATTCCACCATTTGGCCGGACTTGGGTCCGTTGACATACATGCATGTGCATGCATTAATGAAAAACAGAGCGCGGTGCTTCATTTGGAAATCGCTAAAAGCCGCCTCGGACCATTTCCATCGACACGCTTTATTTGCGTGCGCAAATGCGTGCTCATACATTTAATTGAACGGGAGGCAAACCATGCGGATTGCAGTGCTGGGTGGAGGTAACGGGTGCTACGCGTCGGCGGTCGATCTGTCGGAGGCCGGGCATGAGGTGCGCTTCTGGCGGCGGGATGCCCAAGGGCTGGCGCCAGTGCTGGAGAGCGGCAAGATCACGGTGA
Source organism: Azoarcus sp. TTM-91 (assembly GCF_012911025.1). Classification (GTDB taxonomy): domain Bacteria; phylum Pseudomonadota; class Gammaproteobacteria; order Burkholderiales; family Rhodocyclaceae; genus Azoarcus. Next base: position 14,600 of record NZ_WUEI01000080.1, read on the forward strand.
AGGACATCGACGGCAAGCGCGACGTGGCCATCGCCAAGCCGACCACCGACATCGGCGAGGCGGTGCGCGGTGCCGAGCTGATCGTGATCCCGACGCCGGCCTTCGCGCAGGAGGACATCGCCCGCGCCATGGCGCCCTACATGGAAGACGGCCAGGTCATCTTCCTGCCGCCGGGCACCTTCGGCAGCTTCGCCATGATGAAGGCCTTCCGCGCTGCCGGCTGCAAGGCCGACATCACCATCGGCGAGACCGGCACGCTGCCGCACCTCACCCGCAAGCACGGCCCGGCCGAGGTGGCGATCACCATACGTGCCACCCGCCTGCCCACCGGCGTGTTCCCGGCCAAGAACGGCGAGCATGCTTTCCGCGTGCTGCGCGCCGCCTACCCGTCGGTGGAGCCGATCGAGGATGCCCTGTCCGGCGCGCTGATGAATGCCGGGCCGGTGATCCACCCGCCGCTGATCATGATGAACGCCGGCCCGCTGGAGCACTTCGACGCCTGGGACATCCACAACGAAGGCACCCAGCCCTCCATCCGCCGCGTCACCACCGCGCTGGACCACGAGCGTATCGCGGTGCGCGAGGCGCTGGGCTACAAGCCCTCCCACTTCCCGCTCAGCGACCACTACGAGAACGACCAGTGGATGTATGGCGACGCCCACAAGCGCCTGGTGGACAGCGGCGACTGGCGCGAGCGCATCGACCTCACCGCCCACCGTTACATGACCGAGGACATCCACTACGGCCTCGCCCTGCTGGTGTCGGTGGCGGACTGGGCCGGCGTGAAGGTGCCGACCGCGAGCGGCCTGCTGGCGATCGCCTCCGGCGTCTGCGGCAAGGATCTGCGCAAGGGCCCGCGCACGCTGGAAGCCCTGGGCCTGGCCAGCCTCAGCCGCGACGAGATGGCCAAGCTGCTGAATGAAGGGCTGCCCGCATGAGCGCCGCCGCACGGCCGCCCGAAGGGGGCGCTCTTCCTGCGGCAGCGAGGATGTCGCAGGTCGACAGGAGGGGAGTCCAATGAGCAGCGCAGCGCAGGAAACGCTGGTCGGCGCGCTGGGCGCCGGCCGCATGGGGCGCGGCATCGTCCTCGCCTTCGCCCTGGCCGGGCGCGAGGCGGTACTGCTGGATATCAAACCGCGCGAACGCGAGGCACTGGCGAAGCTGAAGGCGGAAGCCGAGGCGGAGCTGCGCGCCAGCCTGGCCACGCTGGTGGAACTGGGCGTGGTCAAGGCGGAGGTGGTGGAAGCGGTGGTGAGCCGGGTGCGCATCGTCGGCCGCGACGAAGCGCCGGCCTGGCTGGGCCGCCTCGGGCTGGTGTTCGAAGGCGTGCCGGAAACGGTGGACGCCAAGCGCGAGGCCTTCGACTACGCCTGCCGCTTCCTGCCGGAAGACGCGCTGCTGGCCTCCACCTCGTCCACCATCCTCTCCACCGAGCTGGCGGCGCTGGTGACGCGGCCGGAGCGTTTTCTCAACGCCCACTGGCTGAACCCGGCCTACCTGATTCCGCTGGTTGAACTGTCGCCGCACCCTGGCACCGCGCCGGATGCCACCCGCCGCATGACGGAGATGCTGGAAGCGGTGGGCAAGGTGCCGGTGGTGTGCGCCGCCCAGCCCGGCTACATCGTGCCGCGCCTGCAGTCGCTGGTCATGAACGAGGCCGCCCGCATGATCGAGCAGGGCGTGGCCACCGCCGAGGACATCGACAAGGCCACCCGCTACGGCTTCGGCATCCGCTACGCCGCCATGGGCGTGGTCGAGTTCATCGACTTCGGCGGCGCCGACATCCTCTATTACGCCAGCGGCTACCTGGCCAAGGCGCTGGACGACAGCCGCTACGCCTGCCCGCCCATCGTCGAACGCAAGATGGCCGAAGGCAACATCGGCCTCAAGACCGGCGAGGGCTTCTATGACTGGCGCAAGGTGGACCAGCCCGCCTACCGCCGCCAGGCGCTGGCGCGGCTCACCGAGCTGCTGCGCATGAACGAACTGCTGCCGCCCGATGGCGAAAGGCGGGGCTGAACGCGCATTTCCCTCCGCAACGCCGCAGTACAGAACAGAAACGAAACGTGTAGTCCCCGCAGTTCCCCTCAACGATGGAGATGACGAACATGATGACGTTTTCCGGGTCCTTCAAGCGCCTGCTGTGTGCCGGCCTGCTGGCGGCCTCGCTGCCCGCCGCGGCGGACGTGCCGACCATCCGGGTGGGTTGGACGATTCCCGCCGAGGAAGCCAAGTACTGGATGATGCGCCGGCCGGATGCTTTCCCGGACCTGGGCAAGAAGTACAAGATCGAGTGGGTGCAGTTCCAGGGCACCGCGCCCATGGTGCAGGCCATGCTCTCCGGCGCGCTGGACTGCTCCTCGCAGGCGCCGCTGTCGCTGGGGCAGGGCGCCGCCGCCAGCGATCTCAAGGCCTACATCCTCGCCCAGCACGTGGGTGAGAGGCCGGGCTCCTTCTCGGTGTACTGGGCGGTGCCGGAAGACTCCCGGATCAAGTCCATCGCCGACCTCAAGGGCAAGACGGTGGGGGTGAATGTCTACGGCTCCGGCGTGCATGGCGGCATGGCCATGCTGCTGAAGAAGAACGGCATCGACCCGGAAAAGGACATCAAGCTGGTCGAGACCGGCTTCCCCGGCTCGGAAGCGGCGCTGCGCGGCGGCCGGGTGGACGTCGGCGTGTTCGTCCAGCCCTTCGCCTCCCGTGCCGAAACCAAGGGCGGCGTGCGCAAGCTCTTCGCCCTGTCCGATCTCATGCCCAACACGGTGCACGTGATGGAGGTGTGCAAGAAGGAGTGGGTGGATGCCAACGTCGAGACCGCCAAGCTCTATACCCGCGACATGACGGCGGCGATGAAGATGGCGCTGGACAACCGCGACGAAACCATCAAGGTCGTCTCCGAGGTGACCCGCGCACCGGCCGCCGCGCTGGAGCCCTACCTGCTGAAGGCCAACGACTTCGCCCACGACCCGACGATGAAGCCGGACTTCGCCGCGGTACAGACCATGTTCGACATGTACACCGAGCTGGGCATGATCAAGAAGCCGCTGAAGGTGGACCAGTTCCGTCGTGACGACGTCGTCGCGCCGGTGAAGTAAGACAGCAGACAGGCAGGAGAGCGGCACCATGTCAGAACCGATGATTGCCATCCAGGGCCTCACCAAGCGTTTCTCCACCGCCGACGGCCGCAAGCACCTGGCCATAGACGATGTGAACGTGGAAGTGGCCGAGGGCGAGTTCGTCTCCATCCTTGGCCCGTCCGGCTGCGGCAAGTCCACCCTGCTGTACATGGTGGGCGGCTTCGTGGCGCCGTCCGCCGGCGCCATCACCGTGCAGGGCCGGCCGGTTACCGGCCCCGGCCCGGACCGCGGCCCGGTGTTCCAGGAGTTCGCCCTTTTCCCCTGGAAAACGGTGCTGGAGAACGTGATGTACGGCCTGCGCCAGCAGGGCGTCTCCAAGGCGGAAGCGGAGGCGCGCGCCCGCGCGCTGCTGGACATGGTGCACCTCAAGGACTTCGCCGACTTCTATCCCAAGGAGCTCTCCGGCGGCATGCGCCAGCGGGTGGCCATCGCCCGCACGCTGGCCTACCAGCCGCAGATCCTGCTGATGGACGAACCCTTCGGCGCGCTGGACGCCCATACCCGCACCGTGCTGCAGAACGAGCTGCTCGGCATCTGGGAGCGTGACCGCAAGACGGTGCTCTTCGTCACCCACGGGGTGGACGAGGCGGTGTTCCTGTCCGACCGGGTGGTGGTGATGACGCGGGCGCCCGGCCGCATCAAGAAGGTGGTGGAGATAGACCTGCCGCGTCCGCGGGTGCGCGCCGAGCTGCTGGTGAACCGGCGCTACCAGGAGTACATCGTCGAGCTGGAACAGCTCATCGAAGACGTACACCTGGAGGCCGCCGGCGCATGAAGTCCGCTCTACGCAAGCTCGGCCCGGCCGCCAGCACGGTGCTGTCGCTGGGCGCGCTGCTGGTGCTGTGGGAGATCCTCGCCCGGCTGGCGCAGATCGACGGTTTTCCGCCGGCCACCGAGGCGCTGGTGCAGGTGCCGCTGATTCTCGGCGAGCGCGAATCCCTGGCCAGCATCGGCGCCTCGCTGTGGCGCATGTTCCTCGGCGGCGCGCTGGCGCTGTGCTTCGCCGTGCCGGTGGGGCTGGCGATGGGCCGCAACAAACGCATCGCCCAAGCCCTCAACCCGGTGCTCACCGCCGCCTACCCGATTCCGAAGGCGGCGCTGATGCCCATCATCATGCTGTGGTTCGGCGTCGGCGACCTGTCCAAGGTGCTGGTGATCTTCCTCGGCGTCAGCTTGCCGTTGATCTATCACAGCTTCCACGGCGCCCACGCGGTGGACGAGAAGCTGCTGTGGTCCGCCATGGCCATGGGCATGAAGCCGGTGGCACGGCTGTTCAAGGTGGTGCTGCCCTCGGCGCTGCCGGATGTGCTGCTGGGCTGCCGCGTCGGCCTGGCGATGGCGCTGATCGTGATGATCAGCTCGGAGATGATCGCCCGCCAGTCCGGCGCCGGCGACCTCCTGTTCAACGCGCTGGACATGGCTCTGTACGGCGACGTCTATGCAATGATCGTGATCCTCGCCGCCATCGGCTTCGTGCTCGACTGGGTGTTCGAGCGGGTGCGCCGCCGCCTGGTGCACTGGGCGGAATCCCGCCAGGACGCGATGGTTCCGGGAGGTGGGGTATGAGTGCTTCCGCACGTACCTCCGCGGGCGGCGCTCTCCCGCCCGCGGGAGGTGGATCGCGCAGTGAAGGGGGAGTCATGAGCGCAAGCAACATCTTCGCGGGCGAGCGGCTGCGCGGCACCGCCGCCTCCGTCCTGCCATTGGCCCTGATCCTGCTGGCATGGGAAGCGGTGTGCCGCGCCGGCCTGGTGGCGCCCACGCTGCTGCCGGCGCCTTCGGTGGTGCTGCTGCGCTGGATAGCGCTGCTGCCCGATCCGGATTTCCTGCACCACGTCGCCCAGACCATGATCCGGCTGCTGTCCGGCTTCGCCATCGCGCTGGCGGCCGGCGTCTCCATCGGCCTGCTCGCCAGCCGTGGTGGCGGCGGGCTGCTGGAGCCGGTGATACGGGTGCTGGCGCCGATTCCCAAAATCGCGCTGTATCCCGCCTTCGTGCTCATCTTCGGCTTTGACCATGCGTCCAAGATCGCCCTGGTGGTGGCGGACGCGGTATTCCCCATCCTGCTCGCCACCTTCCACGGCGCGCGATCGGTGGAGCCCAAGCTGCTGTGGTCGGCCTGGGCGGCAGGGGCGAGCCGGCGGGCGACCATCTTCACCGTGGTGCTGCCCTCGGCGCTGCCCTCCATCCTCACCGGCTGCAAGATCGCGCTGCTGATCTCCTGCGTCACCGTCTTCCTGGCGGAGATGATCTCCTCCACCGACGGCCTGGGGCATTTGCTGATCCGCTCCGCGCGTTCTTTCCGTATCGTGGACATGTTCGTGCCGCTGGTGACCATCTCCACCATCGGCCTGCTCCTCAACGCCGCCCTGGTGGCGGTGCGCAACCGCCTGCTGGTCGGCCATGGTAACCATCGATGAACCGCGCCCCGAACCCGGCCTATCCCGGCCATCACCACTTCCTGCCCTATCTCATCAACCGCGTCACCAGCTTCCTCAACGTCGAGTTCCAGAAGGTGCTGGACGGCTACGGCCTCACGCTGACCCACTGGCGGGTGCTGGCCTTCCTCGCCGAGCAGGACGGGCTCAGCGTCAGTGCCCTGGCGGATGCGACGGTGACCGAGCAGTCCACCTTGTCGCGCGCGCTGATGAACCTGGAGAACCGCGGCTATATCAAGCGCGAACCCAGCCCGGAGGACAACCGCTCGGTGAACATCTTCCTGGTGCCTGAGGGCAGGGCGGTGTTCGACCTGGTGCTGATGCGGGCGCTAACGATAGAGGCCGCGGCGCTGGAGGGCATTCCGGCCGTCGAGCTGGAGACGCTGCGCAAGGTGCTGCTGCGCATCGCCAGCAACCTGCGGCCCTAGCGCAGCCAGCCGCACACGAAGAAGCCGCCGGTGCTCGAGGAGTCCGGCGGCTTCTTCATTTCCTGCCGGAGGGTGGCCTGAGGGTGGTCTCAAGGGGGCCGCGAGGTCAGCCCCGGTGCGCGGCGGCGATCAGTTCCAGCAGCCGGCGGCCGTGGGCCGGTATGGTGGCGTCCCGGGTCATCTGGAAGCGCACGATCATGCCTTCCACCACCAGCATCGCCTCGTCGGCCGCTTGTTCAGGTTCCCGCAGATCGCAGCGGCCGGCATAGGTGGCGATCCAGTCGCGCAATTCCGCCTTGTGGCGGGAGGCGATGGCGCCGACCTCGGGGGTCGCCGGCACGCCGCTCTCGGCCACCGCGTTGATGAAGGCGCAGCCGCGGTAGTCGGCGTCGGCGAACCAGTTTCCCAGCGCGTCCGCCAGCGCAGCCAGGCCAGGGCGCGTCGCGGAAGCCGCCTCCACCGCGGCGGTGAAGCGCGCCATCCAGGCCTCGTGGCGGAGCTGCAGGAAGGCGAGGATGAGGTCGTTCTTGGATGGGAAGTGGCGGTAGAAGGACATCTTGGCCACGCCCGACTCGGCGATGATGCGGTCTATGCCGGTCGCCCGCAGGCCCTCGCCATAGAAAAGGCGGCAGGCGGTATCCAGGATGCGCTGGCGGGCGACCGGCATAGAC
>NZ_WUEI01000081.1 GCF_012911025.1 Azoarcus sp. TTM-91
ATTGCCGAGGTGATCACGCATGTGAAGGCGCTGGAGGCCTGAGCGCGCAGGCGGGCCCGGGAGACCGGGCTGGCTGCGGGCGCAAGCGCCTGGGCGGCCCTGTTCCCGGTTTGGGGGCAGGGCCGTTCTTGTCATTGAGTGAAGAGAAGGCGAGGCGCCGGCACGCGGTTTGCTGCCTCTTTTTCGAGCGGTGCTCTCCGGTGCTTTGCTTTCAAGGGTTTGGGGAATTTGTCCACAGCTTCTTCAGTAGGCTGTGCACTTGGGCTGGGGAAAACCTGTTCCTGTCCGGGCCGCGCGCTTTCACGCCACAGTCTGTCGAACGGTCCTCAAGTAAACCCGGCCGATGGACGTAGACTGAGCACTGTCTGCGCCCCTTTTTGCGGCTCTCCATCGCCATGCGCGTTTCCGTCATCCTGCTGCTGTGTCTGCTACCCGTGGGGGCCTTGGCCCAGGCCCCGGCGCAGCCTGCTGCCGGGGCGGCGGGGGCGCCGGCCACGCTGCCCACGCCTGCGCCCAAGCCCGAGCAGAGCTGGCGCGATACCAGCAACTACGTCTTCCAGTCGGTAGCGCGTACCACCGAGGATCTACAGCATGTGGCGTATGCGCTGACGCTGCGCGAGTACTGCTCCAACCGCAAGATTCCCGACGATTTCGTCAAGGAAAGGCTGGCGCGCTTCAGTGCGATGACCGGCCGTGAGGAAAGCTGCCGGACCTTGATGGATTACTGAGCCGCCGCCGTCCTGCGACGGCGGGCGATGGCCACTGCCCGCCTTACTGCAACCCGCTTTCCAACTGCTGACGGGCAAGGAAGGCGGCGAACTCGGTGTCGGTGAGCGGACGGCCGAACAGTGGGCCCTGCTGCAGGTGGCAGGCCAGTGCGGAGAGGAAGGCCTGCTGGGCCTCGTCTTCCACGCCGCGGGCAAAGATTGCCAGCCCGAGCGAGTTGGCGAGGTTGGCGATGGCTTCGACGATGGCCTCGCTCTCCTCGCTCTTGCCCACGTCGCGCACCAGCGCCGGGTCCAGCTTCAGGGCTTGCAGCGGATAACGCTTGAGCTTGGGGATGGCGGTGAGGCCACGGCCGAAGTCGTCTATCGCCAGGTGGACGCCCATGCCGGCGAGCTCGGTGAGGGTGGCGAAGATGCGGCTGTTGTCTTCCTGCAGCACCTGCTCGTCCAGATCCAGTTCCAGCCTGTCCGCCGGCAGGCCGCTCTCGGCCAGCGCGGTGGCCACCCGGCCGACGAAGTCGCCCTGCATGATCTGCTCGATGGCGACATTCACGGTCACCATGGGCTGCCGGTTGCTTTCGGCCGGCCAGCCCACCGCCGCGCGGCAGGCGGCGCGCAGCGCCCAGTCGCCCAGGCGGGCGACCAGGCCGCCATCGCGAGCGGCGCTGATGAAGCGGCGGAAGGGGATCAAGCCCAATTCCGGGTGGTGCCAGCGCAGCAGCGCTTCACCGGCGCGGATGCTGCCGTCGCGGGCGTCGATCAGCGGCTGGAAATGCACTTCCAGTTCTTCCCGTTCGATGGCGTAGCGCAGCTTGCTCTCGAAGGCCTCGCGCTCGATGCCGGCGTCGTCCATCTCCAGCACGTAGTACTGGTGGTTGTTGCCGCCGAGGCGGCGGGCGTGGGCGAGGGCGGCATCGGCGTGGCGCAGCAGCGCATCCAGGGTGTTGCCGTCTTCCGGCAGCAGGGCGATGCCGATGCTGGCGGTGAGCTGCAGGTTGTGGCCTTCGGCTTCGAAAGGCAGCGACAGGGTGGCGAGCAGTGCCTCGGCGGCGCGGCCGCATTCGCTGCTGAGGTCGAGGTCTGGCAGCAGGGCGAGGAAGGCGTCGCTGCGCTCGCGCGCCACCATGCCGCCGCGCGGCAGGGCGGCGAGCAGGCGGCGGGCGATCTGCTGCAGGAAGGCGTCGCCGACGTTGTCGCCGTATTCGCGGTTGACCGCCTTGAAGTTGTCGATGTCCAGGCGCATCACGCCGACGCTGCAGCGCCGCTGCCGGGCGCGTTCGGCGGCGTCGTCGAAGCGGCGCTCGAACAGCCGGCGGTTGGGCAGGCCGGTGAGGATGTCGTGGTGGGCGAGGTATTCGGTGCGCGATTCCGCCTGCCGCTTGGCGGTGAGGTCGGTGAACATCGCGATGTAGTGGCGGGTGGCGCCCTCGCCATCGCGCACGGCGGTAATGGTGAGCCACTCGGGGAAGATCTCGCCGTTCTTGCGCCGGTTCCAGATCTCGCCTTGCCACTGGCCACTGTCGCGCAGCGACTGCCACAGCGCGGCATAGAACTCCGGCTCCTGGCGGCCGGAGTTGAGCAGGCCGGGGTTCCTGCCGAGCACGTCTTCGCGGCTGTAGCCGGTTATCTGGGTGAAGGCGCGGTTGACGGCGACGATGCGGTTGTCGGCATCGCTGACCAAGATGGCCTGGCTGGCAGCATCGAACACGTCCAGCGGCACGTGTACCGCGTTGCTTTGCACGGTTGCTGGCGAGGCGGCCGGGGCGGGCGCCGGCAGCGTGGCGGCGGGCTGGCCCAGCGGCGGCAGCACCAGCAGGCGCCAGCCGGCCTGGGGGCCGGCAAGCACGCGGGCGGTGAGCTCCTCGCCACCCGGCTGCGGACGCAGGCGGGCTAGCGGGGGGGCGTCCGCTGCCGGCCACTGCAGGCCCAGGCGTTCGCCGGCCAGGCGGCCGACCAGTTCTTCCCGGCCCAGGCCGAGGGTGGTGATGGCGGCGGCGTTGGCGGCGCAGATGCGGTCGCCGTCATCCACCACGATGACCGGCTGCAGCAGCGCGGCGGCCAGCCTGGGCCAGACGGTGTCGGCGGCCGGCGTCGGGTCCAGGCTGGAAACATCCGGCGCGGTCTCGGCCAGCAGGTCGGGACTGAGGATCAGTGCATGGATGCCGGGGCGCAGGCGGGCGGCGGCGACGAAGCGGAAGTCGCGGTGGCGGCCGCCCGGCAGGGCGACGCGCAGGCTGCCGCGCATCTCGCCCTGGATGAAGAGGCGGGCGCGGGCATCGAGGAAGGCGCGTTCGGAGAGGAAGAGCTCGGACAGCGGCTGCCCGGCGATCTGCCGGTAGTCCCGCTCCAGCAGCCGGCAGGCGGCGCTGTTGGCATCGATGATGACCTCGTCGCCGGTGACGATCAGGCCCTCGTCGAGCAGTTCTAGCAGGGCGAGATAAACCCCGGTTTCCGCCCCCTCCGATAGGTCGGGCACGAAGGGCTCTTCGGGGTTTTCCTTGCCTCTGTGATGGCCTGCAGGGTTCATCGGCGGCAGCATTCCAAGTGTCTGATCACTTAACGGCGAGCGACCAGAATACTTGAAGCCCCTTGTTTCAAGCCGGCGAATAGCCGGGCTTAGCCCGCCTTATTTCCGCCCGAGGCCGCCCAGCAGGTAAGCGAGGGGGCGCTGTTGCCGGCGCGGCGCTGCCGGGTTGCTGCCCGAGCCGGCGGACGGAGTGGTGGGCAAGCCCTCGCCGATGACGGCTTGGGCCGGCACCGGGCTGTGCTTGGGTTCGTAGGGCTTGCTGAAGTCGAAGCCGTCTGCCGCGATGGTGGAGCGGGGGCGCCGGTTTTCGTTGCGGGGTGGCCGTGCTGCGGCGCCCTCGCTGCGTGGAGCGCGGGCGCGTTCCGGGGCGGCTTCGGCAGCGGCCGGGGCGGCGGGGCGGCGACCGCGTCCGCTGCGGCTGCCGGCTTCGGCGAACTCCGGTTCCGGTTCGAAGCCGGGCACGATCTCCTGCGGAATCTCCAGCTTGATCAGCTTCTGGATCTCGGCCAGGCGCTGCTTCTCCTCGGCGCAGACCAGCGATACCGCGTTGCCCTGGTGGCCGGCACGGCCGGTACGGCCGATGCGGTGCACATAGTCTTCGGCGGTATGCGGCAGCTCGAAGTTGATGACGTACGGCAGTTCGTCGATGTCGATGCCGCGGGCGGCGACGTCGGTGGCCACCAGAACGCGCAGGCGGCCGCTCTTGAACGCTTCCAGGGTTTCGGTGCGTTGCTGCTGGCCCTTGTCGCCGTGAATGGCGTCGGCGGAGATCTCGTGGCGGGTCAGGAAGTGGGCGAGGCGGCCGCAGGCGAGCTTGGTATCGACGAAGACCAGCGCCTGAGTGTCCGGCTGGTGCCGCAGCAGGTGGGCGAGCAGGTTGCGCTTGAGTCCGGCAGAAACCGGATGCACCCGGTGGGTGATGGTCTCCGACACCATGTTGCGGCGCGCGACCTCGATCAGCTGCGGATTCTTCAGCATCTGGTCGGCGAGCTTCTTGATCTCGTCCGAGAAGGTGGCGGAGAACAGCAGGCTCTGGCGGCTGGCCGGCAGCAGCGACAGGATGCGCTTGATGTCCGGGATGAAGCCCATGTCCAGCATGCGGTCGGCTTCGTCCAGCACCAGCACTTCGACCTGGCTGAGGTTGATCGTCTTCTGCTGCACATGGTCCAGCAGGCGGCCGGGGGTGGCGATGACGATCTCGATGCCGCGGCGCAGTTCCTGGATCTGCGGGTTCATGTCCACCCCGCCGTAGATGCAGGTGGCGCGCAGCGGCAGGTACTTGCTGTAGGTCTTGACCGATTCGAACACCTGCATCGCTAGCTCGCGGGTCGGCGCCAGGATGAGCGCGCGGGTCTGGTGGCGGGCGGGCGAGGTGCTGGTGCTGGCGTGGCGCGCCAGGCGGTTCAGCAGCGGCAGCGTGAAGCCGGCGGTCTTGCCGGTGCCGGTCTGGGCGCCACCCATCACGTCGTGGCCGGCGATGACGGTGGGAATGGCCTGGCGCTGGATGGGGGTGGGTTCGCTGTAGCCGGCGTCGGCAACAGCGCGCTGCAGTTCGGGGATGAGGCCGAGGTCGGCGAAACTCATGGGCGCTTTCTTGTTGGGTGACCGGCCGCGGGCGCGGCGCAGGAAGCGGCGGATGCCGCAGAGCGCAGACCGGGACAGGAAACGCCTCGGAAGGACTCGCGCCAGCCGGCAGGCCGGGTGCAGGTAAAGCGCTGATTATACACGGCCCGCGGTTGGAAGCCGTGGTGAATGCCTCGGGGGGGCTGCCGGAATGGGTTGCCGGCGTGGCTGCGCGGGCCTCTTGAGGCTGCGCGGTCGCGCTTATTTCTTCAGCGTGAGATAGGCGGTGACTTCTTCGCGGTCGTGGTACAGCTGCTTGATGCGCAGCTCATACGGGCCGATGCTGGCGAGCCGCTTGCGGATCAGTTCGCGGCACTGCTCCACCGCGTCCAGCCGGCGCTTCATCGGCAGCTTGAGGTTGAAGATGGTGTGGCGGCAGCGCCCGGTGGCGATCCACTCCGCCATCAGCGAAGCGATGCGCGAGGGTTGCTCCACCATGTCGCACACCATCCAGTCCACCGTCCGCTGCGGCCGCCAGGTGAAGCCGTCGGCGCGCAGGTGCTCCACCATCTCGGTGGCCATCACGCTGTCGCGCAGCGGGCCGTTGTCCACCGCGGTGACGCGGATGCCGCGGCTGGCGAGCTGCCAGGTCCAGCCGCCGGGGGCGGCGCCGAGGTCCACCGCGCGCATGCCGGCGCGCAGGTGCTTGTCGCGCTCTTCCTCGCTCAGCAGCGTCATGAAGGCTTCGGCCAGCTTGAGGGTGGAGCGGCTGGGCGCGCTGGAGGGCATGCGCAGGCGCGGAATACCCATTGGCCACGGCGAGGCGCGGCCCGGCAGGGCGGCGGCCAGCCAGGCGGTGCTGGCGTCCGGGAACATCACATGCAGTTCGGGGAAGCCGGGCTTGCCCAGGCGCAGCGCGGCGGCTTTTTCCAGCGCGCGGGTGAGCGGTTCGGTGAAGCGCCGGCAGAAGCCGGAGCGCTGCTTGGCTTCGTCGGTGTCCGGCGTTTCCAGCACCACGCCGGAGAAGCGCTGGCCGCAGCCTTTCACCGCGGTGACCAGCGGCGTGGCGCGGTCACGCTCCGGCAGGTCCTCCACGCGGTCGAACCAGAGCAGCAGCTGGCGGGCGAACACCGGGCGCAGCCAGTCGGCACGCTCGCCCAGGGCGAACACTGGCACCGGCTCGAAGGTTTCGAACACCGCGTAGCCGGTGTTGGGCTCGGCGCGGACGTAGCCAATGAGGCCGGCGTCGGCGGCGAGGTCGTCGATCTCGGCGGCGACTTCCTTCTCGAAACCGGGGCGGCAATAAGCGAGCAGGCCCGAGATGGAGAAGCTTGAGAGAGGGGATTGGGACATCGGCAGGGCGCCTGTAGGCGCTGAAGTATCATCGGGCGAAGGCGCGAATGATATGTCGCCGCGGCCCGCCAGGCGAGCCGCGGCTTTACCCGAGGGGAGGAACAGACGGATGGCGCAACGCGCAATGGAGTACCGCAGGCTGGGGCAGGACGGGCCGAAAGTGTCGGCGATCTGCCTGGGCACCATGACTTTCGGTCAGCAGAACGACGAGGCGGAAGGCCACGCCCAGCTCGACCGTGCTTTCGAGCGCGGCATCAATTTCATCGACACCGCCGAGATGTACCCGGTGCCGACCCGCGCCGAAACCAGCGGCGCCACCGAACGCATCGTGGGCAGCTGGCTGGCGCGCCAGCCGCGCGAGAAGGTGGTGTTGGCGACCAAGGCCGCCGGCCCGGCGCGCAGCCTGGGCTGGATACGCGGCGGCCCGCTGGCGCTGGATCGGGACAACCTGCGGGCGGCGGTGGAGGCCAGCCTGAGGCGGCTGCGCACCGACTACATCGACCTCTACCAGCTGCATTGGCCGGAACGCAACCAGCCGATGTTCGGCCAGTGGCAGTACGAGCCGGAGAAGGAGCGCGAGTGCACGCCCATCCGCGCCCAGCTGGATGCGCTGGCGGAACTGGTGGCCGAGGGCAAGGTGCGCCACGTCGGCCTGTCCAACGAGCACCCCTGGGGGGTGATGGAGTTCGTGCGCCTAGCGCGGGAGCATGGCCTGCCGCGGGTGGTGTCCACCCAGAACGCCTACAGCCTGCTGAACCGCGTCTATGAATACGGACTGGCGGAAACCTGCCATCGCGAGAAGGTCGGCCTGCTGGCCTATTCGCCGCTGGCCTTCGGGCTGCTGTCGGGCAAGTACCTGAAGGACGCCGGCGCCAGTGGCCGCATCACCCTGTTCGAAGGCTTTGGGCAGCGCTACAGCAAGCCGAACGTGGCGCCGGCGGTGCAAGCCTATGCCGAACTGGCGGCGGCGCACGGTTTGACACCGACGCAGCTGGCACTGGCCTTCACCTACCGGCGCTGGTGCGTGGCCAGCACCATCATCGGTGCCACTTCGCTGGCGCAGCTGGAGCAGAACCTGGATGCCTGGGATGTGGAGATCACGCCGGAACTGGCTGCGGCCATAGACGCGGTCCACCTGCGCTACACCAATCCGGCGCCTTGACGGGCCGGCGGCTCGGAGCTGCCTCTGCCGCAGCGCTCAGTGCGCGGCGGCAGCCGGCGCCGCGGCCGGCGCGGCTGAGGGCGCTTTCGGCGGCGGCACCGTCTGCGGCAGCTGCGAGGGAACGACCTCGATCTTGTGCTCCATCATGTAGTCGTTCATGTCCTTCCAGCCGGCGAAGACGAAGGATTTCTGCGCCGACGGGTTGAGCACGTAGCAGTCTTCCAGCGAACGGCCGGAGTAGCGGCAGGCGCTGCCGATGGCGCGGCCTTCAGCTTCCGCCTCGGCGGCTTCCTTCTTCGGATTCGGCAGTTCGAGCGCGGCTCCGATCTGGTCGCAGCCGCCCAGCACGGGCGCAAGGAGCAGCAGGAAGGTGGCGAGGGAGGTGCGCATGATGGCTTCGGTGTTTCCAGGCTGTGACTTGGGAAGCATAACGTCAGTGGCCGGGAAATCTTGACTCGGCGTTGCGGCTGGAGGTGGCGGCGTTCGCCGCAGGTCGCGTTACATTTTCCGCCCGCGCGCGTCAAACGGCGGAAGTCTATAATCGCCGCCGATCCGGTTCCGGATTTCCTACATGCTCACGAGAGTGCGTAACACCATGAATTCAAAAGGTTTGAAGCGCGGCGTTCTCAGCGTCGCGATGGCCGGCCTGTTCGCCTTGGCCGCCCCGCTGCATGCTGCCGCCCCGGCGGCGAAAGCGCCTGCCAAGCCGGCGGCCAAGGCCACCGAGCCGGTGCAGCTGGAGATCGTGCATCAACTGCCGCCGGCCCGCGCCGAGGCGCTGAAGGAGCTGGTGGAGCGCTTCAACGCCAGCAGCAAGGATGCGAAGGTGGAAATCGTCAGCCGCGATTGGCGCGTCGGCACCATTCCCGACCTGTTGATCCTGGATGGCGCCGAGGAAGACGCCTTCGTCGCTGGCAAGCCCCGCTACAAGCCGCTGCACGCGATGATGCGCGAAGCCGGCGTGCCGCTGCAGGCCCTGCGCCCGCCTGCGATGATGACCCGCACGCCGGTGGATACCAAGGGCCAGCTGCTGGCGCTGCCGGTCGGCCTGTCCACCCCGGTGCTGTTCCTGAACAAGGATGCGTTCCGCCGCGCGGGCATGAATCCGGACGCTACACCCATCGCCACCTGGTTCGATCTCCAGCAGGCGCTGGGCCGGCTGGCGGATGCCGGCCAGTCCTGCCCCTACACCGTGGCCGAACCCGGCAGGGTGATGGTGGAGAACCTCAGCGCCTGGCACAACGAGCCGGTCGCCGCCGTGCGTGGCAAGGCGCTGGCGCCGTCCTTCAACGGCATGTTCCAGGTCAAGCATGTGGCGATGATGGCAAGCTGGCATCGCGCCAGTTACCTGCGCATCTTCGACCGCGGCGAGGCCGAGCGCCGCTTTGCCGCTGGCGACTGCGCGGTGATCGCCGCTTCGTCGGCGGACTGGACCGACTTCCGCCGCCAGCAGACGGTGGACGTCGGCGTCTCCCGCCTGCCTTACTACGACGACTTCCCCGGCGCACCGCAGAACACCCTGGCCGACGGCCCGGCGCTGTGGGCCGCGGCGGGCAAGAAGCCGGCCACCTACAAGGCGGCGGCACGTTTCGTCAGCTTCTGGCTGCAGCCGGAGAACCAGGTCGCCTGGCAGCGCGAAACCGGCTATCTGCCGCTGAACCGCGCCGGCCTGCTGGCCTCGCAGAGCGATCTGCTGGGCGACGACCTGGAGAACGTGCGGGTGGCGGTGGCCCAGCTCACCAACAAGCCGGTCACCTCGGATTCCTCCTCCCAGCCGGTGGTGGAACGCGAGCGCGTGCGCCGCATCCTGGACGAAGAACTCGCCTTCGTCTGGGCCGACCGCAAGCCGGCCAAGGAGGCGCTGGATACCGCGGTGTTGCGCGCGGGCGCGAACTGAGGCTCGCGGCACGCCCATCCGGGCCGGCCGTGCCGCCTGAGCGGCAGCGGGTCTGAAACGTCCCCGGTTGCGGCCATCGGCCGGCCGGGGACGTTTGCTTTCGGGGCCGGATCTGCCGCGGATCGCGCTCAAAAGCCTTCGAGCACGATCTTGCCGCGCGATTTGCCGCTCTCCAGCAGCGCATGGGCGCGTCGCAGGTTGGCTGCATCGACGCGGCCGAAATGCTCCGCCACCGTCGTCCGCAGCACGCCGTCGTCCACCAGCGCGGCCACGTCGGTGAGCAGGCGGTGCTGGGCGATCATGTCTGGCGTCTGGAACATCGAGCGGGTGTACATGAACTCCCAGTGCAGCGACACGCTCTTGCGCTTGAGCAGGCCCACGTCCAGCTGCGCCGGATCGTCGATCAAGGCCAGCTTGCCCTGGGGCGCGATGACTTCCACCAGCGCCGGGAAGTGATGCTCGGTGGCATTGAGGCTGGCGACGAGATCCACCTGCGGCAGGCCGATGCGCGCCAATTCCTGCGCCAGCGGCTGGCGGTGGTCGATGACCTGATGCGCGCCCTGGGCCAGCACCCAGGCTTGGGTTTCCGGCCGGGAAGCGGTGCCGATCACCGTCAGGCCGGTGAGCCGGCGGGCGAGCTGGACCAGGATGGAGCCGACGCCGCCGGCCGCGCCCACCACCAGCAGCGTGCGGGCATCCGGCCGTTTGCCGGCCGGCACCGCCAGCCGGTCGAACAGCAACTCCCAGGCGGTGATGGCGGTCAGCGGCAGCGCAGCCGCCTGGGCGAACGCCAGGCTGTGCGGCATGCGGCCAACCAGGCGTTCATCGACCACATGCAGCTCGCTGTTGGCGCCGGGGCGGTCCAGCGCGCCGGCGTACCAGACGCGGTCGCCTGGCCGGAACAGCGTTACCGCCTCGCCTACCTCCCGCACCACGCCGGCCACGTCCCAGCCCAGCACCCCGGCTTCGCTGGCAGGAGGCTGCACCCTGCTGCGGATCTTGGTATCCACCGGATTGACCGAGATGGCGCGCACTTCGACCAGCAGGTCGCGCGGGCCCGGCTGCGGTGCGGGCAGTTCGAGGTCCAGCAGCGCTTCCGGATGGTCGATGGCGAGCGGCTGGTAATAGGCGACGGCTTTCATGCTTTTCTCCTTGCACGGCGGGGCTGACGATGGAGCGCATGATCTGCGCTTGCCCTGCGAGGAAAAAGCGGCGATAAAGCAAACCTGTTTCAAAGGAAATTTGAAAATGAAGGCTTTGCAGGATCTGCTGCTCTTCATCCGTACCGCCGAACTGGGCAGTCTCTCCGCCGCCGCCCGCCTGCTGGACCTGACGCCGGCTGCCGCCAGCGCCGCCTTGAAACGGCTGGAGGCCGAGCTGGACGTGGTATTGCTGGTGCGTTCAACCCGCAGCATGCGGCTGACCGCCGAGGGCGAGATCTACCTGGAGCACTGCCGGCAGGCGCTGCAACTGCTGGACGAGGGCCGCGACGCCATCGCTTCCGGCCGCGCGCTCATCCGCGGCACGTTGCGGCTATCCATGCCTTCCGACGTCGGCCGCAACCTGCTGCTGCCCTGGCTGGACGAATTCCTCGGCCAGAACCCCGGCATCGAGCTGCAATTGCAGATCTCGGACCGCCTCGCCGACGTCTACCGGCAGCCGGTGGATCTGGCTGTGCGCTATGGCGATCCACCGGACTCCAGCCTCGTCGCGCTGCCGCTGGCGCCGGCCAACCGCCGGGTGCTGTGCGCCTCGCCGGCCTATCTCGAACGCCACGGCGCGCCGGCCACGCCGCAGGCGCTGTCCGGCCACAACTGCCTGTGCTACATGCTGAGCGACTATGTGCACGATCGCTGGCGCTTCCACCGCGGCAAGGAGGAAGTGCTGGTGACGGTGCGCGGCAATCGTGTCGCCGACGATGGCGATACCGTGCGGCGCTGGGCGGTGGCCGGCTATGGGCTGGCGTACAAATCGCGGCTGGATGTGGTGCAGGACCTGCGCGCCGGCCGGCTGATCGAGCTCTGCCCGGAGTGGAAGGGCGAGGCCGCGCCGCTGAATCTGATCTGTCCCGACCGGCGGCGGCTCAACCCGGCGGTCCAGCTGTTGCGTGAAATGTTGCGCAGCCGCCTCGATCTGCTCGCCGAAGCCGCACCGGCAGCGGGCGAGCGTCCTTGACGCGGTCTTTGGCGGCCACCTACCATTCCGCTTTTTCCGCGAGCGGTCCCGTCTTGTCCGTCCAGCAGCTTTTCGCGCCGATCGCCGCCGACATGCAGGCGGTGGATGCGGTCATCCGCAAGTCGCTCCACTCCGATGTGGTCCTCATCCGCCAGGTGGCGGAGTACATCATCAATGGTGGCGGCAAGCGCCTTCGTCCCGCGTTGGTGCTGTTCACCGCGCGGGCCTGCGGCTATGGCGGCACCGCTCATGGCGATCTGGCCGCTGTGGTGGAGCTGATCCACACCGCCACCTTGCTGCACGACGACGTGGTCGATGAGTCCGAACTGCGCCGCGGCAACAAGACCGCCAACGCCCTGTTCGGCAACGCCGCTTCGGTGCTGGTGGGCGATTTCCTCTACACCCGCGCCTTCCAGATGATGGTGGGCGTGAACAACATGCGGGTCATGCAGGTGCTGGCGGACGCCATCAACATCATCTCCGAGGGCGAGGTGTTGCAGCTCCTCAACGTGCACAACGCTGACGTGGGCGTCGAGGATTACCTGCGGGTCATCCGCTACAAGACGGCCAAGCTGTTCGAAGCGGCAACCTGTCTGGGCGGCATCCTCGGCGGCGCCACCGAGGAGCAGGAGCGCGGCCTGGCCGCCTACGGCATGCACCTGGGCACCGCCTTCCAGCTGATCGACGACGTGCTCGATTACTCGGCCGACGAAGCCGCCACCGGCAAGCACCTGGGCGACGACCTCGCCGAAGGCAAGCCCACGCTGCCGCTGATCCATGTGATGCAGAAGGGCAGCCCGGAGCAAGCTGCGCTGGTGCGGGGCGCCATCGAGAACGGCGGTCGCGACGAGTTCGCCGGCGTGCTCGCCGCCATCCAGGCCACCGGCGCACTGGAGGAGGCCCGGCGCTATGCCCGTGCCGAGGCGCAATTGGCCATCGACGCATTGGCCTCGTTGCCCCCTTCCATTTTCAAGGACTCGCTGCTACAATTGTCGGACTTTGCAGTTGCCAGAAACCACTAAGTAAAAAGCGGTCGAAAGCAACACAAAAAGCGAAGATTCGGGGAATAGCTCAGCCTGGTAGAGCACTGCGTTCGGGACGCAGGGGCCGGAGGTTCGAATCCTCTTTCCCCGACCAACATCCCGCCGAAAAGCCACTCGATCGAGTGGCTTTTTTGCTTTCAGGTGCCGGAGAAGGCGGGGCAGGGGCCATGTCAGGCCGGGATCCCGGCCGCCGGGGCTGCAGCCTGTGCATTAGTTGGCGTTGCCCACGGGCTGGACGTCGCCGTCGTGGCCTTCATCGGCGGCTATGCCGTCTTCGGCTGCCGTCCAGGGCGCGGCGGTCGGGTCGGCGAAGAGTTCGCCGATCAGGCGGCGCAGCCAGCGGTTGCCCGGGTCGCGGTGGAATTTGGCGTGCCAGAAGAGGTTGATGGCGATCTCCGGCAGGGCCACCGGGTGCGGGCAGTAGCGCAGGCCGAAGGGGCCGGCACACCGCTCTGCAAACCGCTCCGGCACGGTGGCGATCAGGTCGCTGCCCTGCAGGATGTGGCCGACGGCGACGAAGTGCGGCACTTTCAATCTCACCTCGCGGCGTACGCCGCTACGCTCCAGCAGCGCGTCCACCTGGTTGTGGCCGGTACCGGCGGACAGCACCACCACATGCTCGGCAGCGCTGAAGGCCTCGACCGTGTTCAGCCTGCCGTCCAGCGGGTGGCCCTGGCGGTACATGCAGACGTAGCGGTGGCGGAACAGCCGGCGCTGGAAGAAGCCCGCCTGCAGGCGCGGCAGCAGGCCGACGGCCAGGTCGATGTGGCCGCCTTCCATTTCCTCCCGCAGCTGGATGGCGTCGGTGCGCACCGTGCCCAGGGTGACGCCGGGCGCTTGGTGGGCGAGTGCATCGGCCAGGCGGGGCAGGAAGTAGATCTCGCCGATGTCGGTCATCGCCAGCGTGAAGTGGCGGCTGCTGCTCTCCGGCGCGAAAGCGATCTGCTGGTTGAGCGCGCCATGCAGGGTGCCCAGGGCGTAGGCAACCGGTTCGGCCAGCTGGGTGGCGAAGGGGGTGGGCTCCATGCCGCGCGAGGTGCGCAGGAAGAGCTCGTCGCCCAGCAGGCGGCGCAGACGGTTGAGGGCGTTGCTCACCGCCGGCTGGCTCAACCCCAGGGTTTCCGCCACCGCCGAGACGCGCTTTTCCACCAGCAGCTGGTTGAAGACCACCAGCAGGTTGAGGTCGATTTCCCGCAGTTCCATTCGTCACCTTTATTGATTCTGGTGATTCATTTAATTCATTGGATTCTATTCATTTATAGCGCTGCGCTGGCCATCATGAAGTCATCACGACTGCCGGTGGCAATCCATGCAGCTCTTCATCCGTCCCCTGGACCGTGTGCTCGATGTCCGCGTCGGCGCCAACTTGCTGGAAACCCTGCGCGAGCATGCGGTGCCCTTATCGCACAGTTGCATGGCGGGACGCTGTGGAACCTGTCGCTGCCGGGTGCTCGAAGGCCGGGTCCTGGATGCCGGCGGCGGCCTGCGGGCTGCGGCGGCCGAGGGGGAGGGCTGGGTGCTCGCCTGCCAGGCGGTGCTGACCGAGAGCTGCACCATCGAAATCCCGGAGCCGGATGAAATCGTTGTCCACCCGGCGCGCATCCTCAAGGCCAGCGTGGCCGCCATCGAAGCGCCCGCCGCCGATGTGCGCCGCCTGCTGCTGAAGCCGGCCAAGCGGCTGGAGTTCGCCCCCGGCCAGTACGCCACCCTGCAGTTCGGACCGGAGCTGGCGCGGCCGTATTCCATGGCCGGGCTGGATAGCGACGAGCTGCTCGAATTCCACATCCGCCAGGTGCCTGGCGGCCGCGTTTCCAGCCATGTGTTCGAACGCCTGGCGGTGGGCGACGCGGTGCGCGTCAGCGGGCCGCTGGGCACCGCCTACCTGCGCCGCCGCCACGAGGGGCCGATGCTGTGCGTGGCTGGCGGCACCGGGCTGGCGCCGGTGCTGGCCATCGTGCGCGGCGCGCTGGAAGGCGGCATGGCCAACCCCATCCATCTCTATTTCGGCGTGCGCTCCGCCGCCGATGCCTACGACCTCGACCGTCTCTACGCCCTGTGCGACGCCCATCCGCAGCTGAAGCTGCAGGTAGTGGCCGCCACTGGCAGGCCGGAGCCGGGCATGCGCGCCGGCCTGGTGACCGACGCGGTGGCCGCCGATCTGCCCGATCTTTCCGCCTGGCGCGCCTACCTTTGCGGCTCGCCGGCGATGGTGGAGGCGATGGCGCTGGTCGCCCGCCGCCTCGGTCTGCCGCCGGCGGCGCTGCATGCGGACGCCTTCTACACCCAATCCGGCTGAGCAAGGGTCAGCCAGAACATTCCGACCAAAAACAAAACGGAGGAGACAAACATGGACGACGCTAGCCGCGTATTCCCGCGCGACCCGCACTGGCGGGGGCCGGACAGCAGCCGCGTGCCCTTCTGGGCCTACACCCGCGACGACCTCTACCGCGAGGAACTGGAGCGCTTCTTCTACAAAGGCCACTGGTGCTACATCGGCCTGGAGGCGGAGGTGCCGAACCCGGGCGACTTCCGCCGCAGCGCGGTGGGCGAGCGTTCGGTGATCCTGGTGCGCGACATGGATGGCGCCATCAACGTGGTGGAGAACGTCTGCAGCCACCGCGGCGTGCGCTTCTGCCGCGAGCGCCACGGCAACCGCAAGGATTTCCTCTGTCCCTACCACCAGTGGAATTTCGACCTCAAGGGCAACCTGCAGGGCGTGCCCTTCCGCCGCGGCGTGAAGCAGGACGGCAAGGTGAATGGCGGCATGCCGTCGGATTTCCGCGTCGAGGATCACGGCCTCACCAAGCTCAAGGTGGCGGTGCGCAACGGCGTGGTGTTCGCCTCCTTCGACCATGACGTCGAGCCGCTGGAGGATTTCCTCGGGCCGGTCATCCTGCGCTACTTCGACCGCGTGTTCGACGGCCGCGGCCTCAAGGTGCTGGGCTACCGCCGCCAGCGCATCCCCGGCAACTGGAAGCTGATGCAGGAGAACATCAAGGACCCCTACCACCCCGGCCTGCTGCACACCTGGTTCTCCACCTTCGGCCTATGGCGGGCGGACAACCGCTCCGAGCTGAAGATGGATGCCCGCCACCGCCACGCCGCGATGATTTCCACCCGCGGCACCGGCGGCAAGGTGGCCGAGGTCGTCAGCGGAGTGGACAGCTTCAAGGAGCACATGCAGCTCAACGATCCCCGCCTGCTCGACATCGTGCCCGAGCCCTGGTGGGGCGGCCCGACCGCGGTGATGACCACGATCTTTCCCAGCCTCATCATCCAGCAGCAGGTGAACAGCGTCTCCATGCGCCACATCCAGCCCAACGGCCATGGCAGCTTCGACTTCGTGTGGACCCACTTCGCCTTCGACGATGACGACGAAGCCATGGTCCAGCGCCGCCTCATCCAGGCCAACCTCTTCGGCCCCGCCGGCTTCGTTTCCGCCGACGATGGCGAAGTCATCGAATGGTCGCAGGAGAGCTTCGAGCAGAAGCCCTACCACCGCACCCTGCTGGAAATGGGCGGGCGCGACACCGAGGATGCCGACCACATGGTCACCGAAACCCTGATCCGTGGCATGTACGCATACTGGCGCGAAGTGATGGGAGAAACGGCATGAGCGGCGCGCGCACCGTGGGCGAACTGGACTTCGCCACCTACTTCAGCCTGCTCAACCTCTACGCCGACTACGCGGTGGTGGTGGATTCCGCCGACTGGGCTCGCTGGCCGGAGTTCTTCACCGAAGACGGCCGCTACCGCCTGCAGCCGCGGGAGAACTACGAACAGGGCCTGCCGCTGTGCCTGCTGGCGCTGGAAAGCCAGGCCATGATCCGCGACCGGGTGTTCGGCGTGAAGGAGACCATGTACCACGACCCCTACTACCAGCGGCACATCGTCGGCACGCCGCGGGTGCTGGCGGTGGAGGGCGAGCGCATCCTCGCCGAAGCCAACTACGCGGTGATCCGCACCAAGCTGGACGGCGAATCCACCGTATTCAACGCCGGCTTCTACCGCGACGAGATCGTCACCACGCCCGGCGGCCTGCGCTTCGCCTCGCGGCTGTGCGTGTACGACAGCGAGATGATCGCCAACTCCCTCATCTATCCCATCTGAGCCTGGAGCGAGACATGAGCAACTGGATAGACGTGGCCGCCCGCGACGCGGTGCCGGCCGACGATGTGATCGGCGTCGAGGCCGCCGGCCGCGACATCGCGCTCTACGACGTCGAGGGCGCGCTCTACGCCACCGACAACCTCTGTACCCACGGCCGCGCCCGCATGTGCGACGGCTTCCTCGAAGGCCACGAGATCGAATGCCCGCTGCACCAGGGCCGCTTCGACATGCGCGACGGCAAGGCCTTGTGCGCGCCGCTTACAGAGAACCTGCGGTGTTATCCGGTGCGGGTGGAAGGCGGGAGGGTTTGGCTGGCGGTGGAGTGAGAGGGGGCTGTACATCCGGCGGATTTACACGGAAGGTGGCATGGGCTAATGTACATACACCGTACATCCGAAGGGCTGCGCCATGCATACCACCCGTATTTTCAGGAACGGCAACTCCCAGGCCGTCCGTATTCCCGCCGATCTGGCGTATTCGCGCACGGACATGGAGCTGGAGATCGAACGTCACGGCGACGAGATCCGCATCCGCCCCCTGCGTCGCCCCTTGGCTGGCGTGCTGGCCAAGTTCGCCAGCTTCCCGGCAGATTACATGAGCGAAGGCCGGGGCGATCAGGAGCAGGCGGAGAGGGACGCACTCTGATGTCGCGCTTCATGCTGGATACCAATATGTGCATCTACCTGATGAAGAGTCAGCCGGAAGTGGTGGCACAGCGCTTCGCCCAGTGCCAGGTGGGCGAGGTGGTGATGTCGGCGATCACCTATGCCGAGCTCGAATACGGCGTTGCTGCCTGCGCCGATCCGGCGTGGGCAGGGGCAAGCCTGGCCGCGCTGGTGGAAGACATTCCGGTGGTCCCCTTCGATGCTGGTGCCGGTGCGGCCTATGGTCCGATCCGGTTGGCGACCCGCGAAAGCCGCAAGGATCAGCTCGACAAGCTGATCGCCGCTCATGCGGTCGCGCTGGGGGTGACGCTGGTGACCAACAATCTGCGTGACTTTGTCCGCTATCCCGGGCTGCGGGCGGAGAACTGGCTGGAGGCCGAAAGCGCCTGAAGGGCACGGCTTCAGCCGCCTTCCGCCGCCTGTTTCACCAAGCGCCGCATCAAGGCCTCCGCCGCGGCGCTGCCGGCGCCGGTCTGCGGCGGCCGGCGGTAGGCGAGGTAGCTGCGGCCGGGATTGCCGGGCAGGGCGTAGACGGCGATGGACAGCGGGCAGAGCGCGATCTGTTCCGCCGCTTCGGTCACCAGCCGGGCGGCGACGCCCACGCTGCAGAAGCTGAGGATTTCGGCGTGGGTGTAGAGGTCGGCGCGGTGGCCGAGGTCGGGGGCGGTGCGGGCCAGCATGTCGCCGAAGTGGCTCACCGTCGGCGCGGTCAGGCCTTCGGCGGCGATGGCGTCTTCCAGCGCCAGGCGCAGGTCTTCCCAGGGCATGTCGATGGCGCTGACCTGGATTTCCGCGCTGGCTGCCGGTGGCTGCGGCGGCAGCTGCTGGCAGGCGGCGAGCAGCGCGAGCGCGGCGGCGGCCAGCAGCTGGCGGAAAGGATGCGGTCGGCGGGGGCCGGGCCCGCCGGCCGCTGCGTGGGAAGTGGGCGATTGCGAAGCGGTGTCGTGGGTTGTGGGCATCAACGGAAACGGTAGCTGACCTGGACGCCGCCGTAGAGGCTGCGGCCGGGGCCGGGCTCGTAGTATCGCCCGTTGCCGTCGCCGACGATCACCGAGCCGATGTATTTGCGGTCGAACACGTTGTCCAGCCGCAGCATCTCGCCGAAGGTCCAGTCGCCGGACTGCTGTTCGGCGGCCAGGCGCAAGTTCATCAGCGCGTACGCCGGCGCGGCTTCTGCGTTGTTGAGGTCATTCACCTGGACCTTGCTGCGATAGACGCCCTCCACCGCGGTGGTCACGCCCGCCAGCGGTTTCCACGCCAGTTCGGCGTAGGCGGATACCGCCGGCACCCCCGGCAGGCGCTTGCCCTCCGGCACGCTGCCGAAGGCTTCGTCATACACCGCGCGCAGCAGGGTGAAGCTGGCGCGGGTGCTGAGCTTGTGGCCGAGGTCGGCCTCCGCGGCCAGTTCCAGGCCCTGGCGCAGGGTGCGGCCGGCGTTGGTGTAGAAAGTGCGGCCGCCGCCGGAGCCGGCGACGACGATCTCGTCCCGTGTCTCGATCTGGAACACCGCGGCGTTGATGCGGGTGGATTCGCCGACATAGGCCTTGAGGCCGATCTCGGCCTGGCGGCTGCGCGAGGGTTTGAGATTGAAGTTGAAGCCGCCGCCAGCGGTGTAGGCCGCCTCGGTCATGGTCGGCGTTTCGAAGCCGGCGCCCACGCTGGCGTAGAGGTTGAGCAGCGGGCTGACGCGCCACAGCACGCCGGCGGCCGGCGTGGTGCGGCGATAGGTGACCGAGCCGCTGTCGTCGCCATTGCCGCTGACCACGTATTTGTCATCCACCTCGAACTTCACCCGGCTGTGGCGCACGCCCAGCGACCAGTCGAAATCGCCCTGGCGCCACACTGCCTGCACATAGGGATCGGTGCTGGTCATGGTGTTGGTCTCGTTGCGGCGCAGGGCGCCCTTCACACCCAGCACGGTGGTGCCGATGAAGTTCTCGTAGCCCTGGCGGTCGTCCTCGGCGCGGTCGTAGTCGATGCCGGTGGTCAGCGTCAGGCGGCCCGGGCCGATGTCCCGCTCCATGATCCAGCGCGCGCCCAAGCCGTAGAAGTCGCGGTCGAAGTCCACCACGCCGCCGGCATGGGCAGGGTTGCTCACCTGCACCGCGCGCGGAATCGACTGGTACTGCGTAACGCTGCGGCGCCCGCCGTAGGCCTGCACCTGCAGCTTGTCCTCGCCGAAGCGGCGCTCGTAGGTGGCGCCGCCCTGCAGGTGGGAGATGCTCTTGCGGGTGCGGTACTGCAGCGCCACCGGCTCCACCGCGTCGGCGTCGCGCTTCCAGGTGGCCCAGGTGAGGCCCAGCGGATCGTCGGTGTCGGGCTGGTGCAGGCTGCTGGCGAGCAAGGTGAGGCGGCTGTCCTCGTCAGGATTGACGGTGATCTTGGCGAAGGCCTGGTCGCGCTTGGCGCTGCTGTAGTCGCGGGCGCCGTCGGTTTCGAAATGGGAGGCGTCGAGCACGAAGCCGACGCCGTTCTTCTCGCCCTCGGCGCCCAGGCCGTATTTCAGCGTGCCGTGCTCGCCGCCGACCATGCTGGCGCGCAGCCGCGGATCGCCCTTGCCGTCGCGGGAGAAGAGCTGGATGACGCCGCCGGCGTGGTTGCCGTAGATGGTGGCGTAGGGGCCGCGCAGCACCTCGATGCGCTCGGCGGTGTCGAGGTTGAAGGTGGCCGCCTGGCCCTGGCCGTCCGGGTTGGTGGCGGGGATGCCGTCGGCGATCAGCTTCACGCCCCGTACGCCGAAGGCGGCGCGGGAGCCGAAGCCGCGCACCGAGATCTGCAGATCCTGCGCGTAGTTCTGGCGGTTCTGCACCACCACGCCGGGCACTGAGCCCAGCACTTCGGAGACGTTCACCCGCAGTTCCGGCGTGCCGTCCTGGTTCAGCTGCACCGCATCCACCGAATAGGGCAGATCGAAGCTGGAGGTTTCCACCCGGCTGCCGGTGATCACCACCGGCGCCAGCACCGCTTCGCTGGTGGCGAGGGCGGGCGCGGCAAGGGCGAACAGCAGCAGGGCGGAGACGGGGCG
>NZ_WUEI01000082.1 GCF_012911025.1 Azoarcus sp. TTM-91
CTGCCAAGCAATCCCGCCCGATGCACGCCCAACCGCCCACCGGCCACGCCGGCAATCCCGCCGACGCCCTGCAGCGCACCTTTGCCGCCATCGCCGCCACCCGCATGGCCGGGCTGCCGGTGTGCAATCCGGCGCTGACGGTGGCGGTGCCGGCGATGCGGCGGCACGAGGGCGAATGGCTGGGCGTGCTGCTCACGCCCTGGGCGCTGTCGCTGGTCATCCTGCCCGGCGGCGGCGGCCAGTTCCGCGCCATCGCCGTCGGCGAATCGCAGGACTGGGCCTTCCCCTCCGGCAGCTACACCTTCCTCGGCAGCAGCGAGGACGGCCTCGGCCCCTACCAGACCTGCTCGCTGTTCTCCCCGGTGTTCGAGTTCGACGACCAGGCCAGCGCCGAAGCGGTGGCGCTGGCCGCCTTCGACGCCCTGTTGCAGCCGGGCGAAGGCGCACTGGACAGCGCCGCCGCCGCGCGCGAGGATGCGGAGGCCGCGCGGCTGGCCGGGCGCCCGCTCTCCAGCCAGGCGGTATCCCGCCGCGCCTTCCTGCGCGGCAGCCTGTTCGGAGGCCGGGAATGAACACGCAAGCCGAACCCCTGCTGCTGCACGCCCATCGCCAGGGCGGCCAGCTGACG
This sequence comes from Azoarcus sp. TTM-91, assembly GCF_012911025.1. GTDB lineage: Bacteria > Pseudomonadota > Gammaproteobacteria > Burkholderiales > Rhodocyclaceae > Azoarcus. Next base: position 629 of record NZ_WUEI01000082.1, read on the forward strand.
CACATCGACATCCACAACCAGCGCCCGCGCGCCGCCGCCCTGCTCGTCGGCCGCCGCCCGGATGAAGCCGCCGCGCTGGTGCCGCGCCTGTTCGCCCTGTGTGCCCAGGCCCAGCAAAGCGCCGCCCGCCTCGCCTGCGCCGCCGCCCTCGGCCAAGCCGCCCCGAGTGAACGCGAAGCCGCCGCGCTGGAACGCCGGCTGGCCGCCGAAGCCGCCCAGGAGCATCTGTGGCGCCTGCTGCTGGACTGGCCGCCGCTGCTCGGCTTCGACGCCCGCCGCAACCGCTACGCCGAACTGCACCGCCGCCTCTCCCGCCAGCTGAGCGCGGAAGAGGCCTACGCCCTCGGCGGCGACCTGCTGGACCTGGTCGCCCGCGAGTTGCTGGCCGGCTTCTTCACCCGCCTGCGCGAACCGCGCAACCTGGGCGAATTCGTAGACCGCGCCGAAGCCGGCGGCGGCCTGGGCAGCGTGCTCGGCGCGCTGGTGCGCTTCGGCACCGCCGGCGCGCCGGCCAGCGGCGCGCTGCCCCTGCTGCCGCGGCGCAGCGCCGCTGGCTGGCTGGACGTGCTCGGCGGCCTGCCGGGCGAAGACTGGTGCCTGCAGCCCACCGACCACGACGCCGCCGCCGAAACCGGCCCGCTGGCGCGCAACGCCGAATCGCCGCTGGTGCGCCTGCTGCTCGAGCAGGGCCACCGCATCTCCGCCCGGCTGCTGGCCAAGGTCATCGACGTGGCCGACTGCGCCAGCCGCCTGCGCCAGCCGCTGGCGGCGGAGGTGCCGGTGCTGGCGGATGCCGCCTCGCCGGCGCCCGGCGTCGGCCTCGCCTGGGTGGAAACCGCCCGCGGCCTGCTGCTGCACGGCGTGCGCCTGGATGGCGAAGGCCGCATCGCCGACTACCGGGTGTGCGCCCCCACCGAGTGGAATTTCCACCCCGCCGGCAGCTTCGCCAGCGAAGGCAGCGGCTGGCCGGCGCCGGACGGCGAAATCGCCCAAAAGCGGCTGCATGCCCTCGCGCTCGCCCTCGACCCCTGTGTAGCCTACCGGGTAATACTGGACGACGCCGACCCCATGGAAGAACCCGCGGCAGGAACCGGCCATGCATGAGATGTCCCTGGCCGAAGGCGTGCGCAGCATCGTCGAGGACACCGCCCGCAACCACGGCGCCAGCCGGGTGGAAGCGGTGGTGCTGGAGATCGGCGACCTCGCCGCGGTGGAAGTGGAAAGCCTGCGCTTCTGCCTCGACGTGGTGCTGAAGGACAGCGTGGCCGACGGCGCCACCGTGAGCATAGAGCGCGTGCCCGGCACCGGCTGGTGCCTGCGCTGCGCCGAAACCGTCGCCATCGCCCAGCGCTACGACGCCTGTCCGCGCTGCGGCGGCTACCAGGTGCAGCCCACCGGCGGCACCGAGATGCGGGTAAAGGAAATGGCGCTCGCCAGCGGCGAGCCCACCCCGGAGAAGGAGAGCTGAACCGATGTGTACCGTGTGTGGATGCGGCAGCGGAGAGCTGCGCTACAACGGCCAGCCGGCACGCCCGGCGGCCTCGCCCAAGGCCAGTTCCAGCGTCGGCTTCAAGCCCGCCGCCGGCGCTGCACCCGCAAGCGCTCGTACGCACACGCCAGCGCCGCCGGCAGTGGAAACGCACCGCCCCACCGCCAGCGCCGGCGCGCTGCATTACGGCCACGGCCCGGCCCACGCCCATGCGCCCGGCCTGTCGCAGGCGCAGATGGTGAAGATAGAGCAGGACATCCTGGGCAAGAACGACCGCCTCGCCGCCGCCAACCGCGACTGGCTGGCGCGCCGCGGCGTGTTCGCCCTCAACCTCGTCTCCAGCCCCGGCTCGGGCAAGACCACGCTGCTGGTGGAAACCATACGCCGCCTCGCCGGCCGGCTGCCGGTGGCGGTGATCGAGGGCGACCAGCAGACCGAGTTCGACGCCGAGCGCATCCGCGCCACCGGCGCGCCGGCGCTGCAGATCAACACCGGCAAGGGCTGTCACCTGGACGCCCACATGGTGGGCGAGGCCTTCGCCCGGCTGGCCATTCCGCCGCGCAGCCTGCTGCTGATCGAGAACGTCGGCAACCTCGTCTGCCCGGCCGCCTTCGACCTCGGCGAGGCGCACAAGGTGGTGATCCTGTCGGTGACCGAGGGCGAGGACAAGCCGCTCAAGTACCCGGACATGTTCGCCGCCGCCGACCTGATGCTGCTGTCCAAGACCGACCTGCTGCCCCACCTCAGCTTCGACGTGCAGCGCGCCATCGACTTCGCCCGGCGCGTCAATCCCGGGCTGCGGGTGCTGCAGCTCTCCTCCACCAGCGGCGAAGGCTTCGACGCCTGGCTGGACTGGATCGCCGACGGTGCCGCGGCGGCCTCCGCCAGCGCAGCGGAGGCCGTGGAGACGCAGTCATGAACGGCGACGGCGGCGCCCCCCGCCAGTTGCCACCCACCCTGGAGCGCCGCCGGCTGCGGGTGCGCGGCGTGGTGCAGGGCGTGGGCTTCCGCCCCTTCGTCTACCGGCTGGCGCAGGAGCTGGGGCTGTCCGGCTGGGTGCGCAACGACGGTGGCGGCGTCGAGATCGAAGTGCAGGGCACGCCCGGCAATCTCTCGGCGCTGATCGCGCGCATGCACGGCGAAGCACCGCCGCGGGCGCGCATAGACCACCTGGAAAGCGACCTGCGCGAGACCGACGCCGGCGACCGCGGCTTCACCATCATGGCCTCCCGCCGCGGCGAGGTGACCACCGCCATCGGCCCGGACACCGCGGTGTGCGCCGACTGCCTGCGCGAGCTGTTCGACCCCGCCGACCGCCGCTGGCGCTACCCCTTCATCAACTGCACCCACTGCGGCCCGCGCTACACCATCACCCGCGGCCTGCCCTACGACCGGGTGAACACCAGCATGGCGGCCTTCGAGTTCTGCGTGGACTGCGCCGACGAGTACGGCGACCCCGCCGACCGCCGCTTCCACGCCGAGCCCGACGCCTGTCCGGCCTGTGGCCCCCATCTCGCACTGCTGGAAGGCTACGGCGTCACCGTCGCCACCCGCGACCCGGTGGCCGACACCCTGCTGCGCCTGCTGTGCGGCGAAATCGTCGCGATCAAGGGCCTGGGCGGCTTCCACCTGCTGTGCGACGCCCGCAACCCGGAAGCGGTGGCGCGGCTGCGGGCGCGCAAGTCGCGCGAGGGCAAGCCCTTCGCGCTGATGGTCGCCAACCTCGCCTCGGCGCGGCACTGGGCCGCGCTGTCGCCCACCGACGAACGCCTGCTCGCCAGCCCGGAGCGGCCGGTGGTGCTGTGCGACAAGCTGCCCAGCGTGGACCGCGAACTGGATGGCGTCGCCCCGCAGCTGGCCTGGGTCGGCCTGATGCTGCCCTACACCCCGCTGCATTACCTGCTGTTCCACGACCACGCCGGCCGCCCCGCCGGCACCGGCTGGCTGGACATGGCGCAGGATCTCGCCCTGGTGTGCACCTCCGCCAACCCCGGCGGCGAACCGCTGGTGATAGGCAACCGCGAAGCCACCCGCCGGCTGATGGGCGTGGCCGACGCCTACCTGATGCACGACCGCGACATCGTCGTGCGCTGCGATGACTCGGTGGTGCGCAGCCTGCCCTCGCCGCGCGCCGGCGACGCCGACATGCAGTTCATCCGCCGCTCGCGCGGCTACGTGCCCAGCGCGGTCAAGCTCGCCTGCAAGGGCGCGGCGGTGCTGGCCTTCGGCGGCTTCCTCAAGAACACCCTGTGCATGACGCGCGGCGACGAAGCCTTCATGTCGCAGCACGTCGGCGACCTCGAATCCGCCGGCGCCTGCCAGGCGCTGGACGAAGCCGCCGAGCACCTGCGCCACATCCTGGCGCTGGAGCCGGAGGCGGTCGCCCACGACCTGCATCCGGACTTCGCCTCCACCCACGCCGCGCTCGCCATGGCCGAGCGCCTGGGCATTCCCGCCTTCCCGGTGCAGCACCACCACGCCCACATCGCCGCGGTGGAAGCCGAACACCGCCACCTCGGCCCCACGCTGGGCCTGGCGCTGGACGGCACCGGCCTGGGCAGCGACGGCCGCGCCTGGGGCGGCGAGCTGCTGCAGGTGGATGGCCCGCGCTTCGCCCGCCTCGGCCACCTCGCCGCCCTGCCGCTGCCCGGCGCCGACAAGGCCGCGCGCGAACCCTGGCGCATGGCCTCGGCGGTGCTGCACCTGCTGGGCCGCGGCGGCGAGATCGCCGCCCGCTTCCACCGCGAGCAGGCCGCCTGGCGCATGGCCGATCTGCTGGCGGCCGGCACCCGCTGTCCGCCCACCACCAGCCTGGGGCGCTGGTTCGACGCCGCCGCCGGCCTGCTCGGCGTGTGCGAGCGCATGGGCTACGAAGGCGAAGCGGCGATGCGGCTGGAAAGCCTGGCCACCACCCACGGCCCGGCGCTGCCGCTGCCCGGCGGCTGGCGCTTGGTGGAAGACAAGGACACCCCGGCCGGCACGCTGGACCTGCTGCCGCTGCTCGCCGTGCTGGCCGACGAGCGCAACGCCGCCCGCGGCGCCGCCCTGTTCCACGCCACCCTGGCCGCCGCGCTGGAAGCCTGGGTGCTGCGCGCCACCGATGTTTCCGGCATCCGCACCGTCGCCCTCTCCGGCGGCTGTTTCCTCAACCGCCTGCTGTCGCGCGACCTCGGCCGCCGTCTCGCCGCGCGCGGCCTCGCCGTACTGGAAGCCCGCCAGGTGCCGCCCAACGACGGCGGCCTCGCGCTCGGCCAGGCCCGCATCGCCCGCTATCTGCTCGAAGGATATTGAACGCATGTGCCTCGCCATTCCCGCCCGCGTGGCGGAACTGCTGCCGGATGATCGCGCCCGGGTGGAACTCGGCGGCGTCGCCAAGGAAATCTCGCTGGCGCTGGTGGACGGCGTCGCCGTCGGCGACTACGTGATCGTGCACGTCGGCTACGCCCTCTCCAGGCTGGACCAGCGGGAGGCCGAGGCCACGCTGGCGCTGTTCGCCCAGGCCGGCCTCACCCCCTCGCTGGAGGACGCATGAAGTACGTGGACGAATTCCGCGACGGCAAACTCGCCCGCGGCATCGGCGCCGCCATCGCCCGCGAGGCCGACCCGGCGCGCAACTATGCCTTCATGGAGTTCTGCGGCGGCCACACCCACGCCATCTCCCGCTACGGCGTGGTCGACCTGCTGCCGGCCAATGTGCGCATGATCCACGGCCCCGGCTGCCCGGTGTGCGTGCTGCCGGTGGGCCGCATCGACATGGCCATCCGGCTGGCGATGGAGCGCGCCGTCACCATCTGCACCTATGGCGACTGCCTGCGGGTGCCGGCCTCCGGCGGCCTGTCGCTGCTGAAGGCGCGCGCCCGGCTGGACAAAAGCCGCGCCGACATCCGCATGGTGTACTCCGCCGCCGACGCCCTGGCGCTGGCCCAGCGCGAGCCGCAGCGCGAAGTCGTCTTCCTCGCCATCGGCTTCGAGACCACCACGCCGCCCACCGCGCTGGTGCTGCGCCAGGCCCGCGCACTGGGCCTCGCCAACTTCAGCGTGCTGTGCAACCACGTGCTCACGCCGGCGGCCATCCGCGCCATCCTGCATGCGCCGGCCGGCGCCGGGGCGGAGGCCAGGGTGAAGCTGGACGGCTTCGTCGGCCCGGCCCACGTCTCCACCGTCATCGGCAGCCGGCCCTACGACTTCGTCGCCGAGCAGCACCACAAGCCGGTGGTCATCGCCGGCTTCGAGCCGCTGGACGTGATGCAGTCCATTCTGATGCTGATCCGCCAGGTGAACGACGGCCGCGCCGAGATCGAGAACGAATTCACCCGCGCGGTCACCCGCGAAGGCAACCTCAAGGCCCAGGCGCTGGTGGATGAAGTCTTCACCCTGCGCGCCAGCTACGAGTGGCGCGGCCTCGGCAGCCTGCCCGACTCGGCGCTGCGCATCCGCCCGGAATTCGCCGCCTGGGACGCCGAAGCCAAGTTCGGCCTGGACTACGCGCCGGTGGCGGACCACAAGTCCTGCGAGTGCGGCACCATCCTGCGCGGCGAAAAGCGCCCGGCGGACTGCAAGCTGTTCGGCACCGCCTGTACCCCGGAAACGCCGATGGGCTCCTGCATGGTTTCCTCCGAAGGCGCTTGCGCGGCGCACTACAACTACGGCCGCTTCCGCGACGTCCCGGTCGCCGCAGCGTGAGCCGGCCAGCGAGCAGCGCCCTGCCGGCAGCAAGCGGCGGGCCTGTTTTCCCCGGCCTGGAGACCGCCCGCCGCTGGCCGGCTATGCTCCCGGCTGGCCAGTGCCTCACCCAAAACAACGACAAGCCATGAAAACCCACTACACCCGCCCGCTGGACCTGCGTTCCGGCCGTGTGGACATGAACCACGGCGCCGGCGGCCGCGCCACCGCCCAGCTGGTGGCCGAACTCTTCGCCCGCGCCTTCGACAATCCCTGGCTGGCCCAGGGCGACGACGGCGCGGTGCTGCCCGCCCCGGCGCCCGGCGAACGCCTGGTGATGGCGACCGATGGCCATGTCGTCTCGCCGCTGTTCTTCCCCGGCGGCGACATCGGCAGCCTGGCGGTGCACGGCACGGTGAACGACCTCGCGGTGATGGGCGCCCGCCCGCTCTACCTCTCCGCCAGCTTCATCCTGGAAGAGGGCTACCCGCTGGCCGAGCTCAAGCGCATCGTCGATTCCATGGCAGCCGCCAGCCGCGCCGCCGGCGTGCCGGTGGTCACCGGCGACACCAAGGTGGTCGAGCAGGGCAAGGGCGATGGCGTGTTCATCGCCACCACCGGCATCGGCGCACTGGCGGTGGAGCGCAGCCCCGGCGGCGCCCGCGCGCGGCCTGGCGACGTGGTGCTGGTGTCCGGCAGCATGGGCGACCACGGCATGGCCATCCTGGCGGTGCGCGAATCGCTCGCCTTCGACTCCGAGATCCGCTCCGACAGCGCCGCCCTGCACGGCCTGGTGGAAGCGCTCTACGCCGCGCTGCCGGCGGAGGCCATCCGCGTGCTGCGCGACCCCACCCGCGGCGGGCTGGCCACCACGCTGAACGAGATCGCCCGCCAGTCCGGCGCCGGCATGCGCATCGAGGAAGCCGCGGTGCCGGTCCATCCCCAGGTGGAAGCCGCCTGCGAGCTGCTCGGCCTGGACCCGCTCTACCTCGCCAACGAAGGCAAGCTGATCGCGGTGGTCGCCCCGGAAAGCGCCGACGCCGCGCTGGCTGCGCTGCGCGCCCACCCGCTGGGCAGCGCCGCCGCCCGCATCGGCACCGTGGTGGAAGATGCCCACCACTTCGTCCAGCTCGCCACCCCGCTGGGCGGCCAGCGCATGCTGGACTGGCTCAGCGGCGAGCCGCTGCCCCGCATCTGCTGACCCCGCGATAGCCATGACCCCACCGCTGCCCCCCGAACTGCCCGCCATCCTCGTCGTCGATGACGAGGTCCGCTCCCAGGAAGCCCTGCGCCGCACGCTGGAGGAGGACTTCGAAGTCCACACCGCCTCCAACGCCAAGGAAGCGCTGGCGGTGCTGGAGCGCGAATGGATACGCATCGTGCTGTGCGACCAGCGCATGCCCGGCACCTCCGGCGTCGCCCTGCTGCGCCAGGTGCGCGAGCGCTGGCCGGAAGCCATCCGCATCATCATCTCCGGCTACACCGACTCCGAAGACATCATCGAAGGCATCAACCAGGCCGGCATCTACCAGTACCTGCTCAAGCCCTGGCAGCCGGAGCAGCTGCTGCTGACGCTGAAATCCGCCGCCGAGATGGCGCGCCTGCATGCGGAGAACCAGCGCCTGGCGATGGAGCTGCGCACCGCCGCGCCGGTGCTGGAGCGGCAGGTGGAGAACCGCCGCGGCGCCGCCCGCCGCCGCTTCGCGCTGGACGCCATCGTGCGCGCGCCCGGCTCGCCGATGCATGGCATCTGCACGCTGGTGAAGAAGCTCTCGGCGCTGGACATCCCGGTGCTGCTCACCGGCGAATCCGGCACCGGCAAGGAGCTGCTGGCGCGGGCGCTGCACTACGACAGCCGGCGCGCGGACGAAGCCTTCGTGGTGGAGAACTGCGGCGCGCTGCCGGACCAGCTGCTGGAGTCCGAACTCTTCGGCCACAAGCGCGGCGCCTTCACCGGCGCCTTCGAAGACCGCATCGGCCTGTTCAAGCAGGCCGACGGCGGCACCATGCTGCTGGACGAGGTGGGTGAAACCTCCGCCGCCTTCCAGGTGAAGCTGCTGCGGGTGCTGCAGGAGGGCGAAGTGCGGCCGGTGGGCGCGGCGCGGCCGATTCCGGTGGATGCGCGGGTGATCGCCGCCACCAACCGCGACCTGGAAGCCGAGGTGCTGGCCGGCCGCTTCCGCGAGGATCTCTACTACCGCCTCGCCGCCGTCACCGTGTCGGTGCCGCCGCTGCGCGAGCGGCCGATGGACATCCCGCTGATCGCCCAGGCGCTGCTGGACGAAAGCCAGGCCGCGCTCGGCCGCCGCTTCGAGCCGCTGTCCGGGGAGATCATCGACTGCCTGGTGGCCTGGCGCTGGCCGGGCAATGTACGCGAGCTGCGCAACGAGGTGCTGCGCATGATCGCCCTGGCCGACGGCGACAGCCTCTCCGCCAGCCACCTCAGCCCGCGGGTGCTGCGCGCCGGCGAGGCCGCCGAGGAGCCGGCGCTCAACCTGCTGGGCGAGCTGGAAGGCGACCTCAAGACCCGCCTGGAGACGCTGGAAGCGCGCATCGTGCGCGAAAGCCTGATCCGCCACCGCTGGAACAAGACCCGCGCCGCCAAGGAACTGGGCCTGTCCCGCGTAGGCCTGCGCAGCAAGCTGACGCGATACGGGCTGGACAAGGGGGATTGAGGCCGGGTGGGGCGACGCGCTACCGCCGCCCTCCCCGCACTCCCTTCCCCGTGGGGCGGGGCCAGGCAGAGGGGCGTCTGCCTGGATCAGGCCGCCAGCGGGAATCCAAGCGCCGTACCCCCTCCTCTCCCCCAGCCCCTCTCCCGCGAGGGGAGAGGGGAGAAAACCCCGGCGCCGGGCAACGTCTGCTCTCTGCACTGCATCACGCTGCCCTCCGCACTGCATCACGCTGCCCCCTGTCGCGGCCAGCGGACCCTACCCAAACATATCCCGCCGTTCGCTCGCCTCGGCGATCGCGCTGGCGACGAACTCGGCGGTGGACTCCGCCCCCTGCGCCGCTACCGAGCGCTCCACCAGCGTGAAGGCCAGGACCAGCAGGCCGCGCATCTTGTCGAAGGCGGTGGGGTTGGCGTGGCGGATCAGCTCGTCGCCGCGCAGCACCGCATCCACCACGCCGGGGTCGCGCAGGCGGACGCCGCAGAGGGCGGACAAGCCGGCCAGTTCCACGACGACAGCGCCGAAGTCCTGATCGAAGCGGGATATGCCGGTCATGCCTTGCCTCCATGAAAGCGCGGCGCCACCCGCCGCGTTCCCTCACTTTGGTTCACCGCTTGCTGCAAAGCAACATGCACTCGCATGTCCTGGCGCAAGCGGAAGGCGCCCTAGTCCTCCGTGGCTGGCAGCGCGATGAAACCCTGCGCCAGGCTGAGTGGAGCGGGCTGCCCCAGCCCCGCCGCCATCAGCGCGGCCAGCGCCGGCGGCGTGGGCGCGCGGCGGGCCAGTTCGGGGCCAATGGCGCTGACCACCCGGCCACCATCCATGGTCACCGCCCGCCCGATCTGCAACTGGCCATCGACGAACTGGATGAGATAGTTGGCGCTGCCCAGCCCGCCCGGGGTGATGGTGTAGCTGCCGGCGGCCGTCGCCCCCTGGCTGCTGCCGCCGTAGCTCAACGTGCCGGACAGCACCGAGGCGTCCTCGCCATTGACGAAGCCGCTGTAGCTCACGCCGTTGCCGCCGCTCCAGGCCTGGCCGTCGTAGCGCTTGCTGGCGTCGCTGGCGGTCACCGTGAGCGCGGCCTTGTTCACCGTCAGCGCGCCATCCACATAGCTGATGACGTAGTTGCCGCTGGCCAGGCCGGACGCGCTGATGCCGTAGCTGCCGGCATTCACCGCGCCCTGGCTGCTGCCGCCATAGCTCAGCGTGCCGCCCAGCACCGACTCGTTCTCGCCGTTGACGAAGCCGCTGTAGCTCACGCCGTTGCCGCCACTCCAGGCCTGCCCATCGTAGGTCTTGCTGGCGTTGCCGGCGGTCACCGTGAGCGCGGCCGGGGTGATGGTGAGGGTGTTGCCGGTGAAGCTGATGCTGTAGTTGGCGTTGGCCAGCGTGCCCTGGTTGATGGCGTAGCCGCCGGCGTTCTCCCCCGCCGCCCGCGCCAGGCTGCCGCCCAGGGTGTCGCTGCCGACCAGGCCGTTCGCCGTCCAGCCCAGCGTCGGGTCGGCGTCGCCATAGGTCTTGCTCGCCGCGTCCGCGCTCACCGTGATCGCCTTCGGCGTGATGGTCAGCGTGTTGCCGGTGAAGCTGATGCTGTAGTTGGCGTTGGCCAGCGTGCCCTGGTTGATGGCGTAGCCGCCGGCGTTCTCCCCCGCCGCCCGCGCCAGGCTGCCGCCCAGGGTGTCGCTGCCGACCAGGCCGTTCGCCGTCCAGCCCAGCGTCGGGTCGGCGTCGCCGTAGGTCTTGCTCGCCGCGTCCGCGCTCACCGTGATCGCCTTCGGCGTGATGGTCAGCGTGTTGCCGGTGAAGCTGATGCTGTAGTTGGCGTTGGCCAGCGTGCCCTGGTTGATGGCGTAGCCGCCGGCGTTCTCCCCGGCCGCCCGCGCCAGGCTGCCGCCCAGGGTGTCGCTGCCGACCAGGCCGGTCGCCGTCCAGCCCAGCGTCGGATCGGCGTCGCCATAGGTCTTGCTCGCCGCGTCCGCACTCACCGTGATCGCTTTCGGCGTGATGGTGTAGCTGCCGTCGTAGATGATGTCGTAGCCGTTCTGGCTGGAGTAAAAGCCGCCGGTGATGTTCAGGCTGCCGCCATCGCCGTAGTAGCTGCGGGCATCCGCGCCGGCTGAGTAGCTCAGCGTGCCGCCGCTGCCGGAGAGGGTGACGCCGTTGGGCACGAAATAGCCGTTGGTGGTGCCGGAAACGCCGTTGCCGTCGTAGGTCTTGCTGCCGAGGTCGCCCACCAGCACCTTCACCGGCGTCAGGAAGGCGCGCAGCAGCGGCAGGGTGTTGCCGTCGTAGATCCGCCAGGCCCGGCCGCTGGCACCGGCGTCGTCGATGTCCCAGCCGCTGAAGGTGGAAAGCTGGGTGAGCTCGGTGTAGGTCTTGGCGGTGCCTTGAGTGTTGTCTTGGCCACTGATGGAAATTGCGTTGCCAGCGGCATCGGTGGTGGCGTAGAAGCTGTTGCTGACGGAGTCGCCGTAACCTGTCAGCGGACCGATGCCGGTTCCGGAGCCGGAGACCTGCGCGACCGCATAGCTGTTGGAGATTGACCCGTAGTTGGTACCGACGAGGCCGCCGACACGGCTGGTGCCGCTGACCTGACCGATGAAATAGGCGTTGGTGATCGGGGTCAGGTAGGAGTAGCCCACGACGCCGCCCATGGTGCCGGCGTAGTAGCCATCGACCACGCCGGTGACGAAGACGTTATCGATCCTGGCCCGGTCCGCACTGCCGGCCAGGCCGCCGGAATATGAGCCGGCGCGGATATCCACATTCACCAGCCCGATATCGCGCACCCAGCCGTAGCGGCCAAGCTCGCCGATCAGGCCGATGTTGTTGCTTGCGCTCTGGATACGCAGATTGCTGATGGTATGTCCGAGGCCGGTCAGGGTGCCGCTGAACTGCTGCCCGGAGCTGCCGATCAGGGCTGAGGCGTAGGTTGTCCCGGCAGCATCCAGGTTCTTCGCCAGCGCATAACGGCCAGCCAGGTCCGTCGAGTTGATCGCGGTCAGCCCGGCCATGTCATGGATCAGCGTGTAAGCCTGGCCATTGACGCTGAAGCTGCCGCCGCTGCCGGCGGTGAAGCTCACCGGCGCGCCCAGGCTGTAGTCCGACCCGCCGTGGTTCAGCGCCAGACCGCCGCCCGCGTGCGCCACCGTGATCGGCGCGTTGATCTCGATGTTGCGCTGGGCGTTGAGCGTCAGCGTGGTGGCCGCGTTCCAGCTCACCGCGTCGTTCACGAAGATGTCGCCGTTGCCCCCGGCCGTGCCCTGGGTCGCGGTGCTGATGGTGATGCTGGTGCTGGCGAGGTCGGCCGACAGGTCGGCGCCGGTGATGTTGCCGCCGTTGGCGGCGATGGTGTAGTCGTTCGGGTCGATCAGCCAGCTGCCGGTCTGGCCCTTGGCCGCCAGCGTGGTGACTTTGCGCCCGGCTTCCAGGGTGACGGTGGCGGCGCTGGTTTCGATGAAGCCGCCGTCCCCGCTCTGCGGCGCGCTGGCGTCGAGCAGGCCGCCGTGTTTGACCTCGCCGTGGCTCATGTCGGCCAGCAGCAGGATGCGCCCTTCCTTTTCCGCCAGCGTGCGCGCCTGCACCGTGCCGCTGTTGGCGACAACGCCCGCCGACAGGGCGTCGGCCGCCTTGCTGGTCATCAGCACCTGGCCGCCGTCGGCGACGATGAGTTGCTTGTTCTCGATCAGGGTCTGCACCGTGGACGGCTCCAGCGCCACCTGCAGCAGGCCGTCCGCGCCGGCGGCCAGCGTGACTTTGTCGCCGGCGGCCAGCGCCACCGTGCCCAGCCGGGCGCGGATCACGCCTTCGTTTCTCACCGTCGGCGCCAGCAGTGCGACCAGACCGCCGTCGGCGGCGGTGATCTCGCCTTGGTTCAGGACGCTGCCGGTGGCGCCCTCGCGACTAAACACCAGCCGGCCGGCGAGGAAGTCCTCGTTGCTGATGTCCAGCGTGGAGGCCACCAGCGCTCCCACGTCCACTTTGCTGCCGCTGCCGAACACCACGCCGGCCGGATTCACCAGGTAGACCTTGCCGTTGGCCGTCAGGCTGCCGTAGATCTGGCTGGCTTCGCCCGACAGCACCCGGTTCAGCGCCACACTGGACGAGGAGGGCTGCAGGAACTGCACCGCCGCCGCGCCGCCGATGTCGAAGCGCTGCCAGTCGATGATGGCCTTGTCGCTGCCCTGGCTGACGGTGAGCGTGTTGCCGCTGTGGCTGATGCCCGCCTGTCCGGCCACCACCTGCCCGCCGCTGGGCAGGGCGTCGGCCGCGGGTGCGGCCCAGGCCCCGCCGCTGGCAGCAAGGCCGGCGCTCAGCACCAGCGCCAACGGGCTCAGCCGGCCCCCGCCGGCCTTGCCCCGGCCCAGGGCCGTTTCAGGAGCGGGGACGCAGCGCCCCTCACGGGCGTTCCAGACGAGTCGGTAGCTGTGGTTCATGGCAGTATCCTCAGGCGACAAAGCCCAACGGCAAGAAAGGAAAAAGGCGGACCGGCATCGGCGGTCCCGCCTGGAAACGAGGCGGAGGCGGAAGCAGAGCGCATGGGGCCGCGGGCTCCGCGCGCCGCCTCCGGGTCAGCCGGTGCGCAAGCCCGGCGGAGCGCTCGGCCCGGCACACCGGCTGGCCGCTCAGAAGGCCGCGGCGGCGCTGATCCACGCCCGCGCCCGCGACGGCCGGCTGCCGTCGTTGTTGCGTCCATCGGCGCTCTCGCCGGGGTTGTCGCCCAGCGGAGCGGCCACCGCGGCACTCAGCCGCCAGCCTTTCAGCCAACGGCCGGGCGTGGCCTGCAGCCAGCTCAGGCCAAGGCCGGCACCGGACAGGCGGTAGGCGTTGGGTTGGTCGCTGCCATCGCGCCACCCCTCCCAGGTGCGCTTGTGCTGGCGGATGTAGCCGGCGTCGTAGAAGAGCTGGGCCTGCCAGCCGCTGCCGAGCTCGCGCTGCAGCTCGAGCTTGAACAGGGCGCCCTCGTCGCCCACGCCTTCGTTGCCCGGATAGGCGCGCACGCCGTAGGCACCGCCCAGGGTGAACTGCTCGGCGCTGCTGAGGTTGCCGTCGGCCAGCTGACCGGAGAGCGTGGCCTGCACTTGCCAGCCAGCCAGCGGCAGCCGCTGCAGGCGCGAGACCTCCATCGCCAGCTTGGTGTACCCGCCTGCGCTGCGCGGCCCGGCGGCATCGGCAGCCGGGTCGCCGCCCACGTCGGCCAGATGCAGGCGGCCGGACGACAGCTGCAGATCGCCGCGGGTGAGGCCGCCACCGCCCAGGCTGTCCACCGCGTCGCCGCGCAAGCCCAGGCTGTACACCTCGATCTGGCGGCGGCGCAGCGTCTCGCCCAGGTTCTTGTCCTCGAAGCGGCGCTGCTCCGCCCCCAGGATGAACGCCAGATTGTTCTCGCTGCTGCGCACCAGCGCATAGCTGAGGGTGAGGCCGGCCGCGGTGGCGCGGCCCTTGGCGTCGAGGTCGAGGAAGTCGCCGCCAAGGCGGTAATCCAGCGCCGAGGCATGCACCGCCACGCTCCAGCCGTCGCTGCCCAGCGGCGTTGCGTACTGCAGCAGCACGTTGTGCAGGCGCTCGGTGGCGAGCAGGCGCAGGGCGAGGCGATCGCCCCAGCCGGAGAGGTCGTTCAGCGTCACCCCGCCCACCACCTGGGCGAAGCCGGAGGACTTGATGCCGTGGTTGTTGGCGCCGATGTCGCCGCTGATGAAGGGGGTGTCCTCCACTCTCAACAGCAGCCGGGTGGTGCCCGGCGCCTCGCCCGCCTCCAGCACGCCGGTGGCGCGCACGCCGGCCAGGTCGTTGGCCAGCAGCAGGCCGCGCTCCAGCGCATTGGCCGGCAGCGGCAGGCCGGGCGCCAGGCCGCCGGTGACCATGCTCTCGACGAAAGCGCCATCCGCCCGGCCGCCGGCATCCTCCCGCCGCACGCCGCCGTAGCGGCCTTCCACCACCTGCAAGCGCAGCTGGCCGGCGGTCACGTCCTGCACCGGCAGGTAGACCCGCACATACCAGCCGCGCTGGCGGTAGTGCTGCGCCAACCGCTGCGCCGCCTGCTCCAGCTCCGCCAGGGTGAGCGACTGCCCGCGCAGGTCGGCGAGCAAGGCCTGCAGCTCGGATTCGGCGATCAGCGTGGCGCCATCGATGATGAAGGACTGCACCGTCACCCGCGCCGCCTTGTCCGTCTCGACCATGGGCGGTGCTGGCTGCGGCACCGGCTGGGGCGAGGCCGGCAGCGCGCGTATGGCCTGCTCCGCCTCCCGCTGCAGGGTGCCGGCATCCGGTGCCGCCTGCGCATGCGCCTGGGAACAGACCAGCGACAGCGCGAGGGGGAAGGTGAGTACCAGGGAAGAACGTGCTTGCAGCATCGCAGCCGGCACAGATCGCAGCGCAGGGAAGAGGCTCATCGCTTTGGATAAATGAGGGAGATATGCGCGAAGGCTAAGCAGCGGGCGTTAGAACAGCGTAAGAGGCCGTCGCAACCCCCGCCGCCGCGCTTGGCGGGAGGGCCCCCGCGCCCGGATAATGCACGCCGTCATGGGCGCGGGAAGGTCGCCGGGCCGCAGCGCGATAGATCGAAAGGAATAGCCCTGGAAACGCCGAGCCGCCCGCCACACACCGCCGCCACGCAGCTCTCCCTGCTCGGCCGGCTCACCCTGCTGCGCGGTGGCGAGGATGCGAGCAAACGCATCAAGTACCGCAAGGGCTACGCCCTGCTGGGCTACCTCGCCGTCCATGCCGGCCAGTGGCAGCCGCGCGAACGGCTCGCCCGCCTGCTGTGGCCCGACCTGGAAACGGAATCGGCGCGCAACAACCTCCGCCAGGTGCTGTACAACCTCTCCACCCTGTTCGACGCCGGCGCCGCATCGCCGCTGCAGAAGGACGGCCGCGCCATCCGCCTGCAACCCGGCGACGGCCTGAGCCTGGACCTGCACTGGCTGGACGACGCCACCCTCGACCGCCTCGGCGGCGGCGGCAAGGCCGACGCCGCCTGGCGGGAGCAGCTGGAGGCCACCGCCCCCGACCTGCTGGGCGAATTCCTCCACGGCCTGCAGCTGGACGACTCCCCCGAGCTGGATGACTGGCTGCACACCAGCCGCCACCACTTCCACGCCCGCGCCGCCCTGCTGCTGCAGCGCCTGTGCGAGATCCGCCAGCGGGAAGGGCGGCTGGACGCGGCGATCGCCCTCGCCCGCCAGTTGCACCGCGCGGCGCCGCTGGACGAGAACCACGCCCTGCTGCTGATGAAGCTGCTGGCCGAAGGCGGCGAGCAGGCGGCCGCGCTGGCGGTATTCGACACCCTGCGCCAGCGCCTGGCGGTGGAACTGGGCGGCCGTCCCGGCCCGGCATTGCAGGCGCTGAAGGCCCAGCTCGCCCGCAACATCCGGCCGGACAGCCAGCCGGAGCAGCGCTGGCTCAGCGTGCTCTACTGCGCCCCCGGCAGCGCCGACGACTGGGCGGAAGACGAGCAATTGCTGGCGGAAATGCAGCTGCGGGTGGAGCGCCGCGGCGGCCAGGTGCTGTCGGTATGCGGCCGCGGCATGCTCGCCCTGTTCGGCGCCACCGGCGAACGCTCCTCCGAACGCGCCCTGCTCGCCGCCGCCGACATCCACAAAGGCGCCGCCGCCGGCTTCGCCCCGCGCAGCGGCATCAGCGCCGGCAAGGCCCTGCTGCAGCCGGCGGCGCCACGGCCGCGCCTGCTCGGCCCGCTGCCGGATCTGGCCATGCTGGCCGGCTGGAGCGCCGCACCCGGCGAGATCCTGGTCACCACCGCGGTCGCCGACGAAGCCGGTCAGGGCTTCCGCTTCGAGCATGCCGGCGCGCACCGCCTGCCCGGTTTCGACGCGCCGCAGACCTTCCACCGCTGCGGCCAGGCGCTGGCGCCGCTGCTGCCGGAAGGCAGCGACGCCCCCTTCGCCGGCCGCGACCAGGAACTGGAAATTCTGCAAGGCCTATGGCGGGAGGCCCAGACCGGCCAGCCCCGCGTCGCCCTCTTGCGCGGCCCCGCCGGCCTGGGCAAGACGCGGCTCGCCAGCGAACTGGCGCGGCGCGTGTGGCAGCAAGGCGGCCAGGTGCGCCGCCTGGCCTGCGGGCTGGAACTGCAGCACCGCCCGCTGGGGCCGCTGATCGCCAGCCTGGAGGCCTTTGCCCAGCTCGACGAGGCCACGCCCGCCGGCCAGCGCCGCGGCCTGCTCGCCGCCGCCCTGCGTCGCGCCCACCCAGCGCTGGACACGGAGGCGGTGGAGGCCATCGCCGCACTGGTCGAACAGGGCGACGGCAAGGACGCGCCGCCGCCCAAGGAAGACGCCTTCCACGCCCTGTCCCGGCTGCTCGCCGCCTTCGCCGACAGCCCGACCCTGCTCATCGTGGACGACCTGCACTGGAGCGACCGCGCCACGCTGGAACTGCTGCAGCTGCTGCTCCCCGAACTCGGCCGCCAGCCCCTGCTCCTGGTGCTCACCGCGCGGCCGGATACCGAACTCCCCACCGCCGCCCCGGCGCAGCACACCCTGGACCTCGCCCCGCTGCCGCCGGCCGCCGCGCTCGCCCTGATCGCCCGCCACGACCCGGCGCAACACATTCCACCCGCCGAGCGCCAGCGCATCGCCGATGCCTGCGGCGGCGTGCCGCTGTTCCTCGAACGCCTGGCACTGACCTGGCACGAGGGCGGCCGGCACAGCCAGACGGTGGCCGAACTGCTGCAGAACGAGCTGGACCGCCTGGGCAAGGCCAAGCCGGTGCTGATGGCCGCCGCGGTACTGGGCCAGCGCTTCGGCCGCCAGCAGCTCGGCGCCCTGCTGCCCGACACCGCCACCGTGCCAGCGCTGGACGCTGCCCTCGACAGCCGGCTGATCGCCGAGGAAGACGCCGACAGCTTCGTCTTCCGCCACGCCCTGATCCGCGACGCCGCCTACGGCAGCCTCGCCCCCGCCCGCCGCCGCCAGCTGCACCGGCAGGTCGCCGAGCTGCTGTGCCGGCACGACAAGCCGGCGGCGGAGAACGTCGCCGGCCACTTTGCCGCCGCCGAATGCTGGCGCGAGGCCGAGCAGTGGTGGAGCCGCGCCGGCGAGGCGGCGATGACGCAGGAATTCGCCGCCGACGCCATGCGCTGCTTCGAGGAGGCCCTGGCCTGCGTCGCCCGCCTGGGCCGCGGCGAACAGGACGGCGAGCGCGCCATGGAGCTGCGCATGCGCCTGGGCTACGCCGCCCAGCAAGCGCAGGGCTTCGGCTCACCGCTGGCCCACCGCCTGTTCAGCGAGGTTGCCCTCCGGCTGGAGGCCGAAAACAGCAGCGACCGCCGCCGCGGCCGCTTGTTCGCCGCCCTCAGCGGCCGCTACATGGGCGGTAGCTCCCAGGGCGAGGTCGAAGGGCTGGACATCGCCCGCCGCCTGGAAAAGCTGGCGCAGACCGACGCCGAACGGCTGATGGCCGCCTTCGCCCTCGGCAACTCCCTGTTCTGGCGCGGCCAGTTGCAGGAGGCGCATGGCTGGCAGCAACGCGGCATCGAACTCGCCGGCCGCCTGGGTGCGCGCGACCGGGTGCGCTACTGCGTGGACGACCCCGCCGTCACCTGCCGCGCCTTCCTCGGCTGGAACCAGTGGTTCCTCGGCGACGACGCGGCCGCCTGCGCCACCGCCGGCGAGGCGGTCGCCCTCGCCCGCCAGGGCCGCCGTGCCCACGCGCTGTGCTTCGCCCTCACCTTCGCCGTCGCCCTGCACTGGTGCCGGCAGGACAGGGCTGAAGTGCTGCGGCTGGCGGCCGAAGCCCACGCCCTCGCCGCCCGCCACGGCTTCAGCCTGTGGGAAGGGGTGAACAGCCTGTTCCTGCTGTGGGCCGACGCCGCCGGCGACACCCCCACCGCCAGCGCCCTGCTGTTCGCCGCCGCCGAGCGCATGCGCCTCGCCTACCAGGCCGGCATCACCACCTCGCGCTGGATCGTCGCCCACGCCCTGCTCGCCCAGGCCGCAAGCGAAGAAGCCGCCCAGCTGCTGGACCTCGCCATCCGCGAAGCGGACGTGAATGAAGACCAGTACTGCCTCGCCGACCTGCTCTGGCTGAAAGCCGACTGCAGCCGCGGCGAAGCGGAAGCCACCGCCCTGCGCCAACAAGCGCTGGCGCTGGCCCGCAGCCAGGGCGCGGCCGGGCTGCTGCGGCGCTTCACCGTCAGCGTCTAGCGGCACCCCGCCCGCCGCGGCGGGCGCGAACCGGGCCCGCCGCGGCGCTGGCATGTTTCACCACTTTTGTCATATGGTTCCGCCACCCCCAGCGTGGCCCCTTCCACTTCGCCGAATGCAGCCAATGAC
>NZ_WUEI01000083.1 GCF_012911025.1 Azoarcus sp. TTM-91
CCCCCCGGCCCCGCAAGCGTCCGCCCTTCGCCTGGGAGCCCTGGCTGCTCGCCGCCATCCTGCTCGCCGCCTGGCAGCTGACAGGCGCCGCCCTCGCCGGCCAGGGCAACCCCCTGCTGCCGACGCCGGCCATCGTGTTCGACGCCCTGTGGCAGTCGCTGCCGGAGCTGGGCCGCGGCACCGTGTCCTCCTTCCTGATCCTGATTCCCGGCTTCGGCCTCGCCCTGGCGCTGGGGGTGACGCTGGGCCTGCTGTGCGGCACCACGCCGCGGCTGGCGCGCGCCTTCTTCCCCTTCGCCAAGGTGGCGGCGCCGATTCCGCCCACGGTGTTCATCCCCTACGCCATCGCGGTGCTGCCGACCTTCCACCTGTCGGCCACCTTCGTCGTCTTCCTCGGCGCCTTCTGGCCCATCTTCCAGAACGCCGCCGCCGGCGCGCTGGCAGTGGAAGGCCGCCACCGCGACAACGCCCGCGTGCTCGGCTTCTCCCGCCTGGAAACCCTGCGCAAGGTGGTGTTCCCGGCCGCGCTGCCGCACATCTTCTCCGGCATGGCGGTGGGCCTGGGCTTCTCCTTCATCCTGCTCACCGTGGCCGAGTTGTTCGGCGCCAACGCCGGCCTGGGCCGCTTCGTGCAGTACTACGCCGACTTCGCCGACTACCCGCGCATGGTGGCCGGCATCCTCTACACCGGCGCGGTCACCTGGGCGGTCATGAGCCTGCTCGATGCCCTGCGCCACCGCGCCCTGTTCTGGCTGAGGTAAGAACGTCATGAGCTCCCGCAAATCGCCCCGCAACACCTTCGCCGACCCCACCGTGCCGGAGCTGCCGCAGGCACGCGCGGAGCTCATTCCCGGCGAGCCGCTGCCCCTGCCGCCCGGCGTGCAGGCCGGCCGCGAAACCCTGCTCGGCCGTGGCCTGTGGATAGGGCTGGTCGGCGTCGCCCTGTTGCTGGCCTTCCTGCTGTTCGGCGAGAGCGGCGCGCATGCCGGCGGCTCCGCGCCGGCTACCGCCACCAAGGCGCATGGCGACGGCTTCTTCCCCGGCACCGCCGACCTCTCCGCCGCGCTCGCCGAGGCCCGCAAGCAGGGCCGCAAGGGCGTGGCGGTGCTGTACGAAATGAACGGTTGCGGCGAGTGCGCCAAGCTGCGTGCCACCACGCTGCAGGACGCCGGCCTGCGCCAGGACTTCCGCCGCAGCTTCGTCGCCGTCTCGCTGATGGCGGACGAACCCGGCGCGCTCACCAACTTCGAAGGCCAGGCCACCACCCTGTCCGGCTTCGCCCGCGACGAGCGGGTGTTCGCCCTGCCGACCCTGGTGTTCTACGACCTCGACGGCCTGCCGGTCGCCCGCCAGACCGGCAGCGCCCTTTCCATCGCCGGATGGCGCCAGCTGACGCGCTATGTCGCCGAAGCCGGCTACGAGGAAGCGCCCTTCCCCGTCTGGCAGGCCGCCCACGGCAAGGGCGGCTGAAGGCAGCCATCGCCTGATTCCAGCGCGGCTGCAGCGCGGCAGATCCAGCCGCCCGCCGCCGCAGACCGGGCACCGCAGCCCGGCCAGACATCCCCCCAGCACCGGCGCTCACCGCCGGAATCCGCATGCGCTTTCAGCCGCAGGCCGGCGCGCATCCAGCCGCTTCACCCCTTTCCTTTCCCGACCATGACGAACGACACCGATCGCAAGTACTGGGACCCGGTGCTGGAAACCCAGTCCCGCGCCGCCTGGAATGCCCTCAAGCTGGAACTGCTGCAGCGCCACCTGCGCCACGCCTACGACAACTCGCCCTACTACCGCGCCAGCTTCGACGCCGCCGGCGTGCGGCCGGAGCAGCTGCATCGCCTGGACGACCTGCGCCGCTTCCCCACCCTGGACAAGAAGATCCTGCGCGAGCGCCAGGAGGCCCAGCCGCTGCTGGGCGACCTCGCGGCGGTGCCGGAGCGGGAAGTGGTCTACGTTTCCGCCTCTTCCGGCTCCACCGGCGTGCCCACGGTGTCGCCCTTCACCCAGCAGGATTTCGACGACTGGATCGACTACGAGGCGCGCCAGTTCTGGTCCTCCGGCCTGCGCCCGCAGGATCGCTACGCCCACTCGCTCAACTTCTCGCTGTTCATCGGCGGCCCCTGCGTGCTCGGCGCGCAGAAGCTGGGCGCGCTCACCATCCACGCCGGCACCGTGCCCTCGGAGCGCCTGCTCGCCATCCTCAAGCAGTTCCAGGCCACCGCCATCTGGACCACGCCCTCATACGCCTGGTACCTGGGCGAGACGGCGCAGAAGGAAGGGCTGGACCCGCGCACCGGGCTGGCGGTGCGGCGCATCTTCGTCGCCGGCGAGCCGGGCGGCTCCATTCCGGAAACCCGCGCCCGCATCGAGGCGCTGTGGGGCGCGGAGGTGTATGACTACTATGGCCTCTCGGACATCTTCGGCGCCTGCGCCGGCATGTGCGAGGAGAAGAACGGCCTGCACTGGGCGGAAGACCACATCCTGGTGGAAGTGCTGGACCCGGACAGCGGCGAGCCAGTCGCCCCGGGCGAGCGCGGCGAGATGGTACTGACCACGCTGAAGAAGCAGGCCCGGCCGCTGATCCGCTTCCGCACCGGCGACATCGTCAGCTTCACCGAGGAGCCCTGCGCCTGCGGCCGCACCAGCCAGCGCCTGCTGGGTGTGCACGGCCGCCGCGACGACATGCTGATCATCCGCGGAGTGAACATCTTCCCCAGCGACGTCGAAGCCATCGTCCGCCAGGACCACGACTTCAGCGGCGAGTACCGGCTGATCGTGGATCGCCCGGACCACCTCGACCGCCTCACCATCGAGGCCGAACGCAGCGTCGCCTATACCGGCAGCAATGAGGCGCTGGCCGGGCGCCTGCGCGAGCGGGTGAAGGCGATCACCGGCGTCGGCGCGCAGGTGAGCATCCTGGCGGCGGAAGCCCTGCCGCGCGCCACCCATAAAGCCAAACGGGTGGAAGACAGGCGCGGGCAGGTGTGGACGGCCTGAGTCCGGGCTGGGCCTCGGTGCGCAGGAATCATGCCCCGCCAGAGGAGCTCAATCCCCCCGGGCCGGCGACAGCCCGATCACGCCAGCCGGCCTGAAATAGGCCATCAGCAGCGCGCCCCCCAGCAGCATGAAGGCCGCGCCCAGCGCGGAGAGGAAAAGCGCCAGCCCCACCGAGTTCATGCCCGCGCCGCGCGGGAAGTTCTGCCGCGGGTCGGCCGGCGCGTACAGCACCTCCACCGGCCCTTCCTCCGGCAGCGCTTTCCACAGCCGCTCGCCTATGCTGCGCACCGCGTCCACCCGCTGCCCCGAGGGCGCGACGAACCAGTACTCCAGCTGGTAATCGCTGTCGCCATCGGCGGCGGCAAAAAAGGTCTTGCGCACGATCTGGCCGGTGGCCGAGGCGGCCTGGCTGGCGATGGCGTTGTCGCGCCAGTACTTCACCCAGGCGCCGGCGGCGGCGAGCAGGCCGACGGCGAGAAAGAAGCTGCCCAGCAGCAGCAGGCTGCGGCTGGCGACGCGCATTCGGGGCATGTTCCCGTCCTGTTCCGGAGCCGCTCCGGCATGACTGCACGGCGGCCGCCGAAGGCGCCGCCGGCCGCATCCGCGACGGCCGTGCATGATGTTCGTTCTAGCATCCGGCGCCGGGCTGGCAGCCGGAAAAAGCAGCGCCGAAGCATACAAGCCGCGCCCGGCCGCCGCCGCGCCGGCAGCACTGTCTTACACTCCGCCCTGCCCCTCTTCGCCTGGAGCCCACCATGTCCGACCTCAAGGATCCGCGCGTGCTGTTCGCCGCCGAGCGCACGCTGCTGGCCTGGAACCGCAGCAGCCTGGCCCTGATCGCCTTCGGTTTCCTGATCGAACGCAGCGCCCTGCTGCTGGAGCTTGCCGCGCCGCAGCGCAACCCGGCGCTGCATCGGGGCTACGCCCTGTGGCTGGGGCTGGGCTTCATCCTGCTCGGCGTTGCCGCCGCGCTGCACTCCTGCCGCGAGTACCGGGTGGTGCTGCGCAGCCTCACGGCCGCCGAGTTTCCGCCCGGCTACCGCGCCACCTGGGGTATGGGCCTCAACCTGGCGGTGGCCCTGCTGGGCGCCCTGCTCGCCGCCGCCCTCTGGCTGAATGCCGCGCTGGAGCGGGCTCCCAGCGTGGTCGGCTGAACGTCGACCGTGCACAAATCCACACTGGCGCAGCTGCCTGCCAGCGCAATATCCGGCAGGCGAAGGGAAGCCCTGGGCAGCGGTTGAGCGCGGAAGCATGGCGAGGCCGCCGGCGGACCAGTTTCCTGCCCGGTATGCCGGGCACACCGCTGGCTTTCCCGCAACACTGCATGCCGGCGACGCGCAGGCTCAAGCCCGGCAGCCTTGGCGGTTGACGTTGGCAGTGCGGGCGGCCCGGCCATGTCCACCTCCTGCCTGCCGCGGGGCATCTTAGGCCAACGGCAAGGCGCAAACCCACTATAACTATGCTGTGCGACACGCAGCGGGATGACGTAGCGCTGCGTAAAACTTGCACTGGTCAAGGCGTGCGCGCCAGGAGTTCTGAATGAGCGACCCCGTTCCAAGCAAGACGCTGCCGGTGGGCAAGACCGCACTCACACGCGCGCTGCTGGGGCTGGAGGGCGAGAGCGCCATCGCGCTGGGGCAGGCCCTGCAGGATGTGGTGCGCTCCATCCGCGTCCACCTCGGCATGGACGTGGCATTCATCTCCGAATTCACCGGCGGGCGGCGGGTGTTCCGCCAGATCGATGCCGGCCTGGTGGCGGTACCGATAGAGGCAGGCGGTGGCGGGCCGCTGGAGGAAAGCTACTGCCAGCGCATCGTCGACGGCCGGCTGCCGCAGCTCATCCACAACGCCCAGGAACTCCCCGCCGCGCTGGAGCTGGCCGCAACCCGTGCGGTGCCGGTGGGCGCCCACTTGAGCGTACCCATCTGTTTCAGCGACGGCAGCGTGTACGGCACGCTGTGCTGCTTCAGCCTCACCGCCAACTACTCGCTGAACGAACGCGACCTCGGCATGATGAAGGTGCTGGCGGACTTCACCGCCCACCGCCTCGAGCAGGATGCCTCCCGCCAGCACGACACCGAGGCGATACGGGAACGCATAGAGCGCGTGCTGGAAACGCGCGACTACAACATCGTCTACCAGCCCATCATCCACGTGCCGGAGCACCGCATCATCGGCTACGAGGCGCTCACCCGCTTCTCCCCCGAGCCCTACCGCACGCCGGACGTCTGGTTCCACGAAGCCGCGCTGGCCGGGCTGCAGGCGGAGCTGGAGATCGCCGTGATAGCGCGGGCGCTGGAGGCCATGCCGCTGCTGCCAGGCAACACCTATATGTCGCTCAATGTGTCGCCGGCCACGCTGATGCGGAGCGGCATCGCCGAAGTGCTGGAGCGCGGACCGCTGAACCGCTTGGTGCTGGAGATCACCGAGCATGAATCCATCATCGACTACGAGGCCTTCGCCCGCGCGCTCACACCGCTGCGCCAGCACGGCCTGGCGCTGGCGGTGGACGACGCCGGTGCCGGCTACGCCAGCTTCCGCCACATCCTCAGGCTCAAGCCGGACATCATCAAGCTGGACATCAGCCTCACCCAGGGCATAGACCAGGACCCCGCCCGGCGCGCGCTGGCGGTGGCGCTGATCCAGTTCGCCGCCGAAACCGGCAGCAAGATCGTCGCCGAAGGAGTGGAGAAGCTGAGCGAGCTGGAAGTACTGCGCCAACTCAAGGTAAACAAGGCGCAAGGCTATCTGCTGGGCCGGCCGGCCCCGGCGTCCCGCTTGCAGACGAGCTTGCAGTAGTACCTCAGGCGTAACGGCCCGGTCGGCTTCCGCAGGCCGTTGGCACCTTCGGCCACGACATCGGCGATCTGCTGCTGCGCGAAGTGGTGGCCCGGCTGCGGCTGGCCGCAGATGAATTCAGCGTGGCGCTGAAAGGGCTGACCAGCGGCGGCGACCAGGCCATGAAGTGCGCTGAACGCATCCTCCGCGCCATCGCCCAGGCCATCCACATCGATACCTGTGTCGCCCGGGTGGGCGTCGGCCTGGCCATCCGCGAACCCGGGCCGGAGCGCGCGCGGGGGCGCTGATCAAGCGCGCCGATTCAGCGATGTACGGGGCCAAGCACGCCCAAGGGCTGCATCCGGCAGCGCTGAGCCGGCTCAGCCCGGCAAAGCCTGGCGCAAGGAGCGGATGCCGAACAGTTCGGCGAATTCGACCGCCGACACCGGTTTGCCGAACAGGTAGCCCTGCCCTTCCTCGCAGCCGTAGCGATAGAGGCAGCGCATCTGGTTCTCGTCCTCGATGCCTTCGGCGATGGTCTCGAGCTGGAAGCTGTTCGCCATGTCCAGGATGGCGCGTATCACCGATGCGTCCCGCTCGGAGCTGAGGATGCCCTGGACGAAGGAGCGGTCTATCTTGATGCGGCTCAATGGGTAACTCTTCAGCAGGCTGAGGGAGGCGTAGCCGGTGCCGAAGTCGTCGAAGGCCACGCCGACGCCGTAGTTGCGCAGCCGCTTCAGGATGTCCAGCACCACATCGTCGTTATCCAGCACGATGTTCTCGGTCACCTCCAGCTCCAGCGCATCCGGCGGCAGGCCGTGACGGTTCAGCGCGGCCACCACCTGGGACACCAGATCGCCCACCCGGAACTGGGCGCCGCACAGATTCACCCCCATGCGGAAGCGCTCCGCCCCGGCACGCCGCCACTGCGCCGCCTGGGCGCAGGCCTCGTCGATGATCCAGGCGCCGACGATAGCCGCCAGCGGCCCGCCCTCCAGCGCCGGCAGGAAGGCCGCCGGCGCCAGCAGCCCGCGCTGCGGGTGGCGCCAGCGGATCAGCGCCTCGGCGCCCACCAGCTCGCCGTCGTACAGCCGCACCTGCGGCTGGTAGAAGAGCACGAATTCGCCGTCATTCACCGCCCGGTGCAGCTCGATGTTGTACAAGCGCCGCGCCATCGCATCCATGCGCAGGGCGGTGACGAAGAGGAAGCACTGGCCGCGACCCAGGCTCTTGGCCTTGAACAGCGCGAGGTCGGCGTCGCCGATCAGCTCCAGCGCCTCCTGCGCCTGCGCCGGCGCCACCGCCACGCCGCAGCTGGCCGCCACCCTCACCTCGTGGCCGTCCACCACGATGGGCTCGGCGATGCGCGCCATCAGGGTACGCGCCACCTCCATCGCCAGTTCCGGAATGGCGACGCCCGGCAGCAGGATGGCGAATTCGTCGCCGCCGATGCGCGCCACCGTGTCGCCGCTGCCCACGCCCAGCGCCAGCCGGCGCGCCACTTCGCACAGGATGCCGTCGCCCACCGCATGGCCCAGGGTGTCGTTCACATCCTTGAAGCCGTCCAGGTCCACCATCAGCGCCGCCGCGGGCAGCGGCTTGGTCAGCGTCTCCTCCATGCGGCGGTAGAAGCAGGCGCGGTTGGCCAGGCCGGTGAGGATGTCGGTGTGGGCAATGCGGTGCAGCTCCGCCTCCTCGCGCCGGCGTTCGGTGAGATCCTGCAAGTGGGCGTTGAAGGTGAGCACGCCGTTCTCGCGCCAGCAGAACAGGGAGAATCCGAGCAGGAATTCACTGCCGTCCTTGCGCAGGCCATGCAGCTCGCTGGGCATCACCAGCCCGTCCACCGAGCCCGCCTTCACCGCCTGGGTGATGAGTTCGCGCACGCCAGCGCGGTAGCGCTCCGGCAACAGGGTGTCGATGGAGCGGCCGGCGCCTTCCTCCATGCCATAGCCGTGCAGCCGCGCCGCCGCCTCGTTCCAGGCAACGATGTTGCGCAGCTCATCGAACCACACCACCGCGGTCGGCGAGTTGCGGGCGAACTCCTCGAACGGGCGCCTGGCCTGTTCGGTGGAGATTTCCACCCGGCGCAGCTCCAGCCTGTCCGCCGCCATCTTGGCCAGCTCGCGCAGGCGCAGGCAGTCGTCTTCGGAGAAGTCGTGATGCGGCTTGCCATCGATCACGCACAGCGCGCCCAGCGCATGGCCCTCGGGCGAGGTGAGCGGCACGCCGGCGTAGAAGCGCAGATTGGCTGTGCCGGTAACCAGCGGATTGTCGTGGAAGCGTTCGTCCTGGGTGGCGTCCGGCACCACCATCACGCCGTTCTGGGTGATGGCGTGGGCGCAGAAGGAGACATCGCGGCTCATGTTGACGTCGGCGCCTTCCAGGCCGGTGCTGGCGGCGAAGAACACCTGGTCGCTGCCTATCATGTTCACCGCCGCCACCGGCATGTTGAACATGCGGGCGGCGATCTGCACGACCGGGTCCAGGCTGGGAAGCGGGCGGTCGCTGCCCAGTCCATAAGCGGCCAGGGCCTTGATGCGCTCCGGTTCGGTGGGCAACACGGGGGGGCATTTCATGACGTTCTCCTCGCCGGGATTTGTGCTCTGCGGCAACATCCCCGCCTACTCGAAGTGCCCGGATTGGGCGCGCCAGAATCCAATATATACCCAGGCACCGCTGCGGCGTAGTCATCCGGCACGGCCCTGCGGCACTTTTTTCCCGCGCTTATAGACCCTCTTTTTATCAAGGCTTTCAAACAATTAGTCCGATCAGGCTAGGCCACTTCCGACGATCCGCGCATGACTGGATAAACCTTGATCAACCCGTTTGCCATTGCGCGGATTCACACCGCACCGCGGGCCTGGCCCGTCGGACAGCCCGCCGCAAGCGCTATCGCCCCGTCTTCTCAACCTAGAATGGGCATACGCAAAAAGACATAGTTCCGAGAGGCTCCGGATAAATCCGATCCGCATTACCCGGACGGATGAAACGGGCCGAGAAATACGCTTGCCGGGGATGGCGGGAGCAATCCGCAGCGAGGCGAAAAAGCCCGGCGGCGGCGGCGCGAGAACATGCGGATGAGTGGCGGGCAGCGCCTCTACCGCAACGCAACAATGCGCCCGGCGACCAAGCTGACGTGGCGGCGGCAGCCGCATCGCCGGCCCCTTCCTCACATCCCGCAGCGGGGCCGTTCCGGGGCAAGGAGGGTCAGGCGCGGCGTATCGCCTGCCACAGCGCCCGGCAGGACCAGCGCAGCCAGGCCACCGTGAGTGCGTCCCGCCAGCGCCACCAGGCGCTGCGCCGCTGCCGCGCCAGCCGGTGTGCTATCTGCTGCTGCAGCCACTCGCCGTCGAAAGCCGTCCATACCGGTGGCGCCGGCGTCAGCAGGTTGGCATGGCAGACCAGCGCGACTTCGCAGAAGAAGATGCGCTCCACCTCCGCCTCGGCATGGCCGCTCACCCGCGCGGCAATGCCAGCGAAATCCACCGCGTTGTCAACGAAGGCGTCGGACAGGGCGAGGCGCACCGCGGCTTTCTGCTCGTCGTTCATCGGCGGAACCGCCCACGGGCGGCGAAGGTGGAAGACAGCCGGCAAGAGTCGGGCAGAACACCGGCCACTGGCAAGCCCGGCGGCCCTCGCCTGCGGCATTGCCGGCATCGCCGGGCGAGAAAGAAAGGGCCGCCCCCTCTGCCCAGCCGCCCCGGTTGGCGCTAGGCTGCGCCTTCCCGACCTCAGGCCTGCGCCTCATGAATCAGCCCGCCACCGACAACAGCCCGCTCGCCGCCAACATCATCGGCATCTACATCCGGCATGCGGCGTACTGGGACAGCCGGCGCGCACCCACGCTGCGAATGGAAACCGCCTGGCTGCAGCGCTTCGCCGCCCTGCTGCCGGCCGCGGCCAGCGTGCTGGACATCGGCTGCGGCACTGGCCAGCCCATCGCCCGCTGGCTGCTGGAGCAGGGCCATGCCGTCAGCGGCGTAGACAGTTCGCCCGCCATGCTGGACTACTGCCGCAGCCGCCTGCCGCAAGGCGAATGGCTGGCGGGCGACATGCGCGAGCTGGCGCTGGGCCGCCGCTTCCACGGCCTCATCGCCTGGGACAGCTTCTTCCACCTCACCGCCGACGACCAGCGCGCCATGTTCCCCCGCTTCCGCGCCCACGCCCTGCCCGGCGCCGCGCTGCTGTTCACCAGCGGCCCGGGCGCCGGCGACGCGATAGGCGAGTTCGAGGGCGAGCCGCTGTACCACGCCAGCTTGGCGCCGGAGGAATACCGCGCGCTGCTGGCAGAAAACGGCTTCGCCGTGCGCGCCCACCGCAGCGAAGACCCGGACTGCGGCCGGCACACGGTGTGGCTGGCGCAGCACGCGGACGCCTGAGCGGGCAGGCCTTCCAGCCGGCAAGCGGATGAGAGATTCCGTTCGCCTCCAAGCCGTCCCAGGCGCGTGCTGACGCCGTCCTGAACCCGCCGGAGAACTCGGCCCGAACGGGCTGGGCGCCTTCAATGGGCGGCTTCGCTCCCGGCTTGGCGGCAAGCGGGGCGAAACCGGCCGTGCCACCCGCCAGTGCCCGGCCACAAACCAGCCCACGCCGCCTCCAGACCCCGCGCTGCCGCGGCTAAAGCACGCTCTTTACGCTTTCTTGATCCCCGCGCCACCTGGCTTTTCAGCATCTTGATGCGGCTCCTCCTAGGCTCTCAGCGTCACCGGAGGATTCGTCATGGACCTGCTTTTCCTCGCGCTCACCGCGCTCTGTTTCACCGCCGTCGCCGGCCTCGCCCATGGCTGCGCCGCCCTTGCCCGGAGGCGCGGATGAACGGCCTCTACCTGCTGGCCGGGCTGGTGGCGGCCGGCCTGCTCGTCTATCTCCTCGCCGCCCTGCTGTTCCCGGAGGACTTCTCGTGAACGCCCAGGCCTGGATGCTGCTCTGCGCCTTTCTCGCCGTTGTGCTGCTGCTCGCCGCGCCTACCGCCGCCTGGCTGGCGCGGGTGATGGAGGGCCGCTTCGCGCTCGGCGCCCGCATCGAAGCGCCGCTCTACCGCCTGGCCGGCGTGCGCCCGCAGGAGGACATGAGCTGGCTGCGCTACGCCCTCGCCCTGCTGCTGTTCAACCTGCTGGGCACCTTGGCGGTATATGCGCTGCAACGGCTGCAGGCCGGGCTGCCCTTCAACCCGGAAGGCATGGGCGCCATCGCCGCCGACTCCGCCTTCAACACCGCCATCAGCTTCGCCAGCAACACCAACTGGCAGGGCTACGGCGGCGAGACCAGCATGAGCTACCTCACCCAGATGCTGGCGCTGACGGTGCAGAACTTCCTCTCCGCCGCCACCGGCATCGCGGTGGCGATGGCGCTGATCCGCGGCTTCGCCCGCCGCGGCGCCGCCGGCATCGGCAACGCCTGGGCGGACCTCGTTCGCGTCACCCTGTGGGTGCTGCTGCCGGCCTCGGCGCTGCTGGCGCTGTTCTTCGTCAGCCAGGGCGTGATCCAGAACCTGGCGCCCTACCAACAGGTGGAAACGCTGGAAGCGCTGCAGTACGAGGTACCGCGCACCGGACCGGACGGCGCGCCCGTGCTGGACGCCGACGGCAAACCCGAAATGCAGACGCGGCACACCCTCGGCCAGACGCTGGCGATGGGCCCGGTGGCCTCGCAGGAGGCGATCAAGCTGCTGGGCACCAACGGCGGCGGCTTCTTCAACGCCAACTCCGCCCACCCCTACGAGAACCCGAACGCGCTGAGCAACTTCGCCCAGATGGTCGCCATATTCCTGATCCCGGCGGCGCTCTGCCTGGTGTTCGGCCGGCTGGTGGGCGATCCGCGCCAGGGCTGGACGCTGCTGGCGGCGATGACGCTGCTGTTCGTGCTGGCGGTGATCGCCCTCACCCACTACGAGGCCCTGGGCAACCCGCGGCTGGCCGCGCTGGGCGTGGCGGACGGCGGCAACCTGGAGGGCAAGGAGCTGCGCTTCGGCATCGCCGCCTCCAGCCTGTTCGCTGTCATCACCACCGCCGCCTCCTGCGGCGCGGTGAATGCGATGCACGACGCCCTCACCCCGCTGGGCGGCGCGGTGCCGCTGGCGCTGATGCAACTGGGCGAAGTGGTGTTCGGCGGCGTCGGCAGCGGCCTCTACGGCATGCTGGTGCTCGCCCTGCTGGCGGTGTTCATCGCCGGGCTGATGATAGGCCGCACGCCGGAGTACCTCGGCAAGAAGATCGAAGCCTACGAGATGAAGATGGTGGCCATCACCATCCTGGTAACGCCGCTGCTGGTGCTGGGCGGCACCGCGCTGGCGGTGATGGCGGAAGCCGGCCGCGCCGGCATCGCCAACCCCGGCGCCCACGGCTTCAGCGAAATCCTCTACGCCCTCAGCTCCGCCGCCAACAACAACGGCAGCGCCTTCGCCGGTCTCTCCGCCAACACCCCCTTCTACAACACCCTGCTCGGCGTGGCGATGTGCCTGGGCCGCTACGCGGTGATGGTGCCGGTGCTGGCCATCGCCGGCAGCCTGGCGGCGAAGAAGCGGCTGGCCGCCGGCGCCGGCACCCTGCCCACCCACGGCCCGTTGTTCGTGGCGCTGCTGGCCGGCACCGTGCTGCTGGTCGGCCTGCTCAACTACCTGCCGGCGCTGGCGCTCGGGCCGGTGGTGGAGCACCTGACGCTGTTTGGCCGCTGAACGTCGGGCCAGCCGGCCAAGCCGCGACGACACCGCCTTTCCCCTTCCCTGTCCCGGCCGCCGGCCCGCTCCGGCGCGCTGCCCCAACGCGGAAGCGAGACCTCACATGACACGCAAGACCTTTACCCTGTTAGACCCAACCCTGGCCGGCCCCGCCGCCGTCGAGGCGCTGCGCAAGCTGCATCCCCGCGTGCAATGGCGCAATCCGGTAATGCTGGTCGTCTATGCCGGCGCCGCGCTCACCACCCTGCTGTGGCTGCAGACCCTGGGCGGCGATGGCGAAGCCTCGCCCGGTTTCATCCTGGCGGTGGCGCTGTGGCTGTGGTTCACCGTGCTGTTCGCCAACTTCGCCGAGGCCCTGGCCGAAGGCCGCAGCAAGGCGCAGGCGGCCTCGCTGCGGGCGCTGAAGCAGGAGAGCTGGGCCTGCCGGCTGCGCGACGCGGAGGCTCGCGGCGAGGGCGAGCGCGTCGCCGCCAACGCGCTGCGCCGTGGCGACCTGGTGCTGGTGGAAGCCGGCGACGACAGCCAGGGCCTGATCCCGGCCGACGGCGAGGTCGTGGCCGGCGTGGCCTCGGTGGACGAATCCGCCATCACCGGCGAATCCGCGCCGGTGATCCGCGAGGCCGGCGGCGACTTCAGCGCCGTCACCGGCGGCACCCGCGTGCTGTCGGACTGGATCGTGCTGCGCGTCACCGCGAATCCCGGCGAAACCTTCGTCGACCGCATGATCGCCATGGTGGAAGGCGCCCGCCGGCAGAAGACGCCGAACGAGATCGCCCTCTCCATCCTGCTGGTGGCGCTCACCCTGGTGTTCCTGGTCGTCACCGCCAGCCTGCTGCCCTTCTCCCTGTTCAGCGTGGCGGCCGCCGGCGCCGGCCAGCCGGTGACGCTCACCGTGCTGGTGGCGCTGCTGGTCTGCCTCATCCCCACCACCATCGCCGGCCTGCTGTCGGCGGTGGGCGTGGCCGGCATGAGCCGCATGATGCAGGCCAACGTCATCGCCACCTCCGGCCGCGCGGTGGAAGCCGCCGGCGATGTGGACGTGCTGCTGCTGGACAAGACCGGCACCATCACCCTGGGCAACCGCCAGGCCGCCGCCTTCCTGCCGGCGCCGGGCATCTCCGAGCGCGAGCTGGCCGACACCGCCCAGCTCGCCTCGCTGGCGGACGAAACGCCGGAGGGCCGCAGCATCGTCGTGCTGGCCAAGCAGCGCTTCGCCCTGCGCGAGCGCGACATCGCCGCGCTGGGCGCCAGCTTCGTCCACTTCTCGGCGCAGACGCGGATGAGCGGGGTGGACATGGGCGCACGCCAGCTGCGCAAGGGCGCGGCGGAGGCCATACGCCGGCATGTGGAGGCTCGGGCGGAAGGCGGGGCCGGCCACTTCCCGCCGGCGGTGCAGGCCACGGTGGACGAAGTCTCCCGCCGCGGCAGCACGCCGCTGGTGGTGGCCGACGGCGGCCGGGTGCTGGGCACCATCGAGCTCAAGGACGTGGTCAAGGGCGGCATCAAGGAGCGTTTCGCCGAGCTGCGCCGCATGGGCATAGAGACGGTGATGGTGACCGGCGACAACCGCCTCACCGCCGCCGCCATCGCCGCCGAGGCCGGGGTGGACGACTTCCTCGCCGAGGCCACGCCGGAGGACAAGCTGCGCCTCATCCGCCGCTACCAGGACGCCGGCCGCCTGGTGGCGATGACCGGCGACGGTACCAACGACGCCCCGGCGCTAGCCCAGGCCGACGTCGCGGTGGCGATGAACACCGGCACCCAGGCGGCCAAGGAGGCCGGCAACATGGTGGATCTGGACAGCAACCCGACCAAGCTGATCGAGGTGGTGGAAACCGGCAAGCAGATGCTGATGACGCGCGGCTCGCTCACCACCTTCTCCATCGCCAACGACATCGCCAAGTTCTTCGCCATCATCCCGGCGGCCTTCGTCGGCACCTATCCGCAGCTGGGCGCGCTCAACCTGATGGGGCTGGCCAGCCCGGGCTCGGCCATCCTGTCGGCGGTCATCTTCAACGCCCTCATCATCGTCGCCCTGATTCCGCTCGCCCTGCGCGGCGTGCGCTACCGGCCGGTGGGCGCCGCCGCGCTGCTGCGGCGCAACCTGCTGGTGTATGGCCTCGGCGGGCTGATCGCGCCCTTCGCCGGCATCAAGCTGATCGACCTCGGGCTGGCGGCGGCCGGCTGGGCCTGACCGGCCGCCTCGCGCCGCAACCGCCTTCCTCCCGCCACCGCATCCCCGGAGCCACGCCATGTCCGCCCTGCCCCGCACCGCCTTGCCCCACAGCTCCCTGCTGCGCCCCGCCCTCGTCCTCTTCCTCGCCCTCTCGCTGCTCACCGGCCTCGCCTATCCGCTGCTCACCACCGTGCTGGCGCAGGCGCTGTTCCCCGCCCAGGCCGGCGGCAGCCTGCTGCTGCGCGAGGGCAGGCCGGTCGGCTCGGCGCTGATCGGCCAATCCTTCAGCTCGCCGGAATATTTCTGGAGCCGCCCCTCCGCCACCACGCCCATGCCCTACAACGCCGCCTCCTCCGCCGGCGCCAACCTTGGGCCGACCAATCCGGCGCTGCTGCAGGCGGTGGAAGCGCGCATCGCCGCCCTGCGCGCCGCCCACCCGGAGCAGCCGGGGCCGGTACCGGCGGACCTGGTCACCACCTCAGCCAGCGGCCTGGACCCGCACATCAGCCTGGCCGCGGCCGGCTACCAGCTGGAACGGGTGGCGCGGGCGCGCGGCCTGCCGCCGCAGGCCCTGCGCAGCCTGCTGGCGGAGCACGCCGAGCAGCCGCTGTCCGGTTTCCTCGGCGAAGCGCGGGTGAACGTGCTGCAGCTGAACCTGGCGCTGGACGAGCTGGCAGCGCGCACGCGCGCCGCACGGAACTGATGCCGCCAATGCAATCCCCCCGGCAAGCGCCCCGGCGTAGGATGGCCGCAAATGCCTGAACAGCGCCCAGACCCCGACCAGTTGCTCGCCCAGGTGCAGGAGGCCAGCGGCCGTGCCGGCCGCGGCAGGCTGAAGATCTTCTTCGGCGCCTGCGCCGGCGTGGGCAAGACCTACGCCATGCTGAGCGCCGCCCGGGCGCTCGCCGGTGTGGGCCCGGCGCCCGCCGGCGCCGCCAGCGGCGACATCCTCATCGGCATCGTCGAAACCCACGGCCGCGCCGAAACCGAGGCCCTGCTGCCCGGCCTCGCCCGGCTGCCAGCACAGCGTCTCAGCTACAAGGGCAGCGAGCTGGAGGAGTTCGACCTGGACGCCGCCCTCGCCCGCCGCCCGGCGCTCATCCTGGTGGACGAACTCGCCCACTCCAACCTCGCCGGCTGCCGCCACCCCAAGCGCTGGCAGGACGTGGAGGAGCTGCTGGCGGCCGGCATCGACGTGTGGACGACGATGAACGTCCAGCACCTCGAAAGCCTGAACGACATCGTCGGCGGCATCACCGGCATCCGGGTGTGGGAAACGGTGCCGGACCGGGTGTTCGACGCCGCCGACGAAGTCGTCATCGTCGACCTGCCGCCGGACGACCTGCTGCAGCGCCTGAAGGAAGGCCGCATCTACCTGCCGCGGCAGGCCGAGCAGGCGGTGCGCAACTTCTTCCGCAAGGGCAACCTCATCGCCCTGCGCGAACTCGCCCTGCGCCGCACCGCCGACCGGGTGGACAGCCAGATGCAGCGCTACCGCCAGCGCGGCGCGCCGCCGCCGGCCTACGGCAACCGCGAGGCGCTGCTGGTCTGCCTGGGCACCGCCGGGGACGACGACAAGACGCTGCGCTCCGCCGCCCGCCTCGCCGCCCAGCTGGATGCGTCCTGGCATGCGGTGCACGTGGAGACGCCGGCGGTGCAGCGCCAGCCGCAGGCGGCCCGCGAACGCGCCCTGCGCCTGCTGCGGCTGGCGCAGGAGATGGGCGCGGAAACCGCCACCCTGGCCGGCCAGGACGTGGCCGAGGCGGTGGTGAAGTACGCCCGCCAGCACAACCTCGCCCGCCTGCTCATCGGCCGCCGCCGGCGCCGCCTGCTGCCCGGGCGCCGCGGGCTGGCGGAACGCATTGGCGAGCTGGGCGCGGAACTGGATGTGATGCAGATCGCCCGGCCGCCGCGTCGCCATGCGGCGGATCCCCTCCGCAACGAGGTCCGCGCGCCGGCGGCGAACGGCCCGCGCTGGCGCCCCTACGCCCTCAGCGCCGCCGCCTGCGGGCTGGCGGCGCTGCTCGCCGGCCTGCTGTTCCCGGTGTTCGAGCTGCCCAACATCGTCATGCTCTTCCTGCTGGCGGTAGTTGGCGTGGCCCTGCGCTGCGGCCGCGGGCCGGCGGTGCTGGCCGCCTTCCTGTCGGTGGCCGCCTTCGACTTCTTCTTCGTCCAGCCACGGCTGTCCTTCAACGTCAGCGACATCCAGTACCTGGTGACCTTCGGCGTGATGCTCGTGGTCGGGCTGGTGATAGGCCAGCTCACCGCCCGCCTCAGCTTCCAGGCCCACGTCGCCCAGGAAGGCGAGAACCGCATGCGGGCGCTGTACGAGATGTCGCGCAGCCTGTCGGCCGCGCTGCTGCCGGAGCAGGTGGCCGAAATCGGCGGCCGCTTCCTGGCGGCGGAATTCGACGCCCGCTCCGCCCTGCTGGTGGCCGACGACCAGGATGCGCTGCAAGCGCCGCTGGGCGCAGGCGAGCCGCCGGAGCTGGATGCCGCCATCGCCCACTGGTGCTACCAGCGCCAGAGCGCCGCCGGCCCGGGCACCGACACCCTGCCCGCCGGCGCCACCCTCTACCTGCCGCTGCGCGCGTCCATGCGGGTGCGCGGCGTGCTGGCGCTGCAGGCACAGGACGCCGTGCGGCTGGCGACGCCGGAGCAACGCCGCCTGCTGGAGACCTGCGCCTCGCTGCTGGCGCTGTCGCTGGAGCGGCTGCATTACATCGAAGTTGCCCAGGGCACCACGCTGCAGATGGAGTCGGAGCGGCTGCGCAACTCCCTGCTCGCCGCCATTTCCCACGATCTGCGCACGCCGCTGGCCTCGCTGGTCGGCCTCGCCGAAGCGCTGCCGCTGGCACGGCCGCCAGTGGCCGGCCAGGCGCTGGAGATCGCCGACGCCATCCGCGACTCCGCCCTGCGCATGAACGCGCTGGTCGCCAACCTGCTGGACATGGCCCGGCTGGAAGCTGGCGCGGTGCAGCTGAACCGGCAGTGGCAGCCGCTGGAGGAAGTGGTGGGCAGCGCGCTGGCGGCGGCGCGGCCGGCGCTGGCCGGGCGCAGCGTCAGCGTCGCCCTTCCGGACGCGCTGCCCTTGGTGTATATCGACGCCGTCCTCATCGAACGGGTGCTGGTTAACGTGCTGGAGAACGCGGCCAAATACACACCGGCGGGCACGCCGCTGGAGCTCGCCGCCGCCGTGGCCGGCGACAGCGTGCTGCTGTGGCTGGACGACCACGGCCCCGGCCTGCCGCCCGGCCGCGAGGAAGCGCTGTTCAACAAGTTCGAGCGCGGCGCCCGGGAGAGCGCCACCAGCGGCGTCGGCCTCGGGTTGGCCATCTGCCGCGCCATCGCCCGCGCCCACGGCGGCGACATCAGCGGCGCCAGCCGTGCGCAGGGCGGCGCCCGCTTCACCCTGCGTCTGCCGCGCGGCGAGCCGCCGGCGCTGACGGCACCGGTCGAGGCCGACGAGCCGGGGAGCACGGCATGAGCGACGCCCCCATCCGCGTGCTCATCGTCGAGGACGACGCCGGCATCCTGCGCTTCGTGCGCATGGCGCTGGAGGCGGAAGGCCTGCAGGTGTTCGAAGCCGCCTCGCTCAAGCGCGGCCTGATCGAAGCCGGCACCCGCCGGCCCGACCTGGTGGTGCTGGACCTCGGCCTGCCGGACGGCGACGGCGTGGATTTCATCCGCGACCTGCGCGGCTGGTCGGAGATGCCGGTCATCGTGCTGTCCGCCCGCAGCGCCGAGGCGGAGAAGATCAAGGCCCTGGACAGCGGCGCCGACGACTACCTGGTCAAGCCCTTCGGCACCGGCGAGCTGCTCGCCCGGGTGCGCAGCCTGCTGCGCCGCCGCGCCCGCAGCAGTGCGGAGGACAGCGCAATCCTCAGCTTCGGCGACATCCGCATCGACCTGCCCCGGCGGGTGGTGGAGCGCGCCGGCGCGCCGCTGCACCTCACCCCGCTGGAATACCGCCTGCTCACCCACCTGTGTGCCCATCCGGACCGGGTACTCACCCACCGCCAGCTGCTGAAGGCGGTCTGGGGCGCCGCCCACGAGGCGGACACCCAGTACCTGCGCGTGTTCATGGCCGGCCTGCGCAAGAAAGTGGAGGCCGACCCCTCGCAGCCGCGCCACCTCATCACCGAGACCGGCGTCGGCTACCGCTTCCTGCCCTGAGCGCCCACGGGCAGCCCTGCGCGGCGGCAACGCCCCACTTCAGGCAGTCCAGTCGTAACACATTGCCATTCCGCGCCATGACAGCTCCATCCGCTGCTATATCGCAGCCACGGCCGCCACCGGCGGTCGCCACCACCAGGAGGGAGACAATGTCGAGAAAGCGATTCATCCGGGCGCTGGGCGCCACCGCTGCATTCATGCTGCTCGCCGGCAGCGCGCAGGCCGCGCCGGTGACCTTCTATTTCGGCGGCCGCATCGCCGACCAAGGCATCGGCCGGCACGTGGCCGGCAGCATCACCTACGACACCGCCGCCAGCGAGATCGTCGATTCCCGCGGCCCCGGCGATCTCGGCGACCGCCTGCTGTACCGCAACGCCATCACCGAATGGACCTTCGACACCGGCCTGGTCTCCCGCACCGTCACCAACGGCCACATCGCGGTGTGGAACGACTACCTGCGCTGCATCCAGCCCGCCGCGGACGGCGGCTGCGCGGCCCCGCATCAGGCGGAAGCGGACCGCATCATGTTCAGCTTCGACGTGCTGGGCGAGCAGATCACCCTCATCCTGCTCGGCAACTGGCTGTCCGGCGATCCTGCCAGCGTGCTGCACAGCTACCTGGACAGCAGCGCCCTGCCGAACGACATCCCTGCGCTGGATACCGGCCGCGTCGATTTCTTCTGGTACAGGGAAACGCCGGACGGCTTCGAAGAGATCGCCAGCAACTGGCTGGATGTGGCCGCCACCCCCTTCCCCGATCC
>NZ_WUEI01000084.1 GCF_012911025.1 Azoarcus sp. TTM-91
GTGGAGATGGGGGCGGCGGGGGCGGTGACTGAGGTGCTGACCGAGGCCGCCGGCATGCGCTTCATGGCCTAGCGGAAAACGCCGGATTTGGCCCTGTGATGGCCTGGTCGCCGGGGCCATCATCTTCTCCGACACCTGCCGGCTGCCGCGCCTATCGCCCAGGCGGCGGGTTTTCCAACTGAACGGAGCGTGCCATGAGCCAACGTATGAACTACTTCCAGGTTTCCGCAGAATTCGCCAAGAAGTACATGGACTTCAATCTTGCGTTGAAGAAGAAGGCCGTCATCCAGGAATTCGAGTCCCTGGTCACCATCCGCGCCTCCCAGATCAACGGCTGCGCCTTCTGCCTGGACATGCATGTGAAGGAGGCCAAGATCCACGGCGAGCGCGAATTGCGCCTGCACCACATCGCCATCTGGCGCGAATCCGGCCTGTTCAATGCCCGCGAGCGTGCCGCGCTGGAATGGACCGAGGCGCTGACCACGCTGCCGCCCCACGGCGTGCCGGACGAGATCTACGAGCGGGTGCGCGCCCAGTTGAGCGAAGAGGAGCTGTCCGACCTCAGCTTCCTGGTCATCGCCATCAATGGCTGGAACCGCCTGAGCGTCGCCTTCCGCGCCGAGCCGGGCTCGGCGGACGCTGCGTTCGGGCTGGACAAGGCGGGCCTCCACTGAAGGCTGAAAGGGCAGGCGCAGGCGATGCGCC
Source organism: Azoarcus sp. TTM-91 (assembly GCF_012911025.1). Classification (GTDB taxonomy): domain Bacteria; phylum Pseudomonadota; class Gammaproteobacteria; order Burkholderiales; family Rhodocyclaceae; genus Azoarcus. The sequence goes on from NZ_WUEI01000084.1 coordinate 706, forward strand.
TGCCCGAGGGCGCAGACCGCGGTCCTCTGCGGAACTGGCCTCCTCCGCCACCCTCCTGCGCAAAAAGCGCTTGCTCCGGCGATACGCCGGGCGCCATCGCGGGACAGCCCAAAACCAGCCCTGCCGTTTTTGCAACCCACGACCCTGCCCGCAGTCACACCTTTCGCGACGCGGCCCCGAAGCGCGCCGCGGGCCGCCGGCGCAAGCCCGCCCGGTTGCCCTGAGGAAGCCGGCCTGTTAAACACCGGCTTCGCCCGGCGCGCGCGCCGCGGCCATTTCCCCAACTCCGAGAGGGTCAGAACAAATGTCCGACACCCCCTACACGCCGCCGAAAGTGTGGCAATGGGAAACCCCCAGCGGTGGCGAGTTCGCCAGCATCAACCGGCCGATCGCCGGCCCCACCCACGACAAGGACCTGCCGGTAGGCAAGCACCCGCTGCAGCTCTATTCGCTGGGCACGCCCAACGGCGCCAAGGTCACCATCCTGCTGGAAGAACTGCTGGCCGCAGGCCATGCCGGCGCCGAGTACGACGCCTGGCTGATCCGCATCAACCAGGGCGACCAGTTCGGCAGCGGCTTCGTCGAGCTCAATCCCAACTCCAAGATCCCGGCGCTGCTGGACCACAGCGCCAGCCCGCCGATCCGGGTGTTCGAATCCGGCTCCATCCTGCTCTACCTGGCGGAAAAGTTCGGCGCCTTCCTGCCGACCGAAGTCGCCGCGCGCACCGAGTGCCTCTCCTGGCTGTTCTGGCAGATGGGCAGCGCGCCCATCCTCGGCGGCGGCTTCGGCCATTTTTACGTCTATGCGCCAGAGAAGTACGAGTACCCGATCAACCGCTACACCATGGAAGCCAAGCGCCAGCTCGACGTGCTGGACCGCCGCCTGGCCGGCCAGCGCTATGTGGCCGGCGCCGAATACACCATCGCCGACATCGCCATCTGGCCCTGGTACGGCGCGGTGGTGCTGAACGAGGTGTATGGCGCGGCGGAGTTCCTGGACGCCCAGCGCTACACCAACGTGCTGCGCTGGGCGCGGGAAATCGCCGAGCGCCCGGCAGTGAAACGCGGCCGCATGGTCAACCGTACCTGGGGCGATCCCGCCGGCCAGCTCCATGAGCGGCACGACGCCAGCGACTTCGAACTGCGCACGCAGGACAAGCTGGCGCCCAAGGGCTGAGCGCCCAAGGCGTGGGGGCGGGTGTCAGGGGCGGTCGGTGACAGGTGCCGCCCTTCCCGCCGCAAAAGAAGACGCCGCCGCCTGCCGGTCGGGCGAGGCGGCGGCGCGGATGGCGGCGCTTCAGGCGGAACGCGCGCCGGTGCGGATGAGGCTGCCCACATGCTCGCCGCGCAGCGCGGCGGTGAGGCGGCCCGGCACCAGGCCGTTCACCACCTGAACCTGCTGGATGTGGCGGGCGGTGGCCATGACGTCCAGCAGCGCGCGGTCGAAGGGCAGGGGGCCTTCGGTTTTGGCCAGCTCGGCGGCGCTGGCCTCGCGCAGCAGCTGCGCCTTGTCGCCGTCCGGGCCCTTGGGGTCGGCGGTGTAGACGCCATCCACGTCTTCCACGATGGTCAGGCCGGCGGCGCCCAGCGCATCCGCCAGCAGGAAGGCGCCGGTGTCCGCGCGATGGGGCGGAATGCGCGAGCCGGGGAACTCGTGGTGGTGGTAGGGCGGGAAAGCGCTGCCGACCACCGCGCGGGCGGCCTGCAGGTGGATCGCCAGCTGGCTCGCCAGCGTCGGGTGCTCCACATAGGAAACCCCTTCCGGCGCCAGCATGGAGGCCAGGATGTGGCCGTTCTGGCCGGCCTCGCTGGCGGCCAGCGGCGCCAGCGAACCGACCGGCAGTCCCAGGTCCAGGCCCACGCTGTACAGGTGGCGGGCGCGTACGCCGGCACCAGTGAGGATCAGCAGGCGATGCTCCGGCAGCAGCTGGCGGAGCTCATCCACGATGGGCAGGATGGCCTCGGCGCCGCGGTCCATGATGGCGCGGCCGCCTATCTTCACGACCTGCAGCCAGGGCAGCAGCCGGATGGGGCGCACGCCGGCGACCGGGCGGGTGAGGGAGCCGTCCTGCAGCGTCTGGCGCGCGAGCGGCGAGGCAACATGCTTGATGGTGTTGGTGGTATCGGCCATGGCGGTAGTCTCAGCTCGCGGTGATGAGGGTGCCGACGTGCTCGCCAGCGAGCGCGCGGGTCAGGTTGCCGGGAACCAGGCCATTCACGACCTGCACCTCGCGCACATGCTGGGCCGACTTTATCAGGTCCAGCACCGGGAATTCCAGGATGGAATCCTGCAGCCCCTTGGCCTTCATCTCGTCCACCGAAATCTTCGGGATCAGCGTGGCGTGCTTCGACGTCTTCGGGTTGGCGGTGTAGAGGCCGTCCTCGTCCTTCACGTAGATCATCGCCTTGCAGCCGAACTGCTCCGCCAGCAGGAAGCAGCCGGCGTCGGTGCGGTAGGGCGGGATCACGCTCTCCGCCGCCGGCCGCATCCACAGCTTGTAAGGCGGCATGCCGCTGAAGATCACCGCATTCACCTCGGCGAGGTAGAGCGGCACCGCCGACAGCCCGGCGCCTTCCACCATCGAAATCCCGTGCTTGGCCAGCAACTGGCCCAGCATCGCCGCGTTCTGGTCCGCCACCGAGGCGCCCAGCTGCGCCAACACGCCGGCCGGCAGGCCCAGCCCGGCGGCAATCGAGTACAGGTGGCGCGCCCGGGTGCCGGCGCCGGTGCCGATCAGCAGCTTGTGGTCTTTGCGCGCGGCAACGATCTCATCCACCAGCGGATAAACCGCCGCCCGGCCGCGGTCGATCACGCTCTGACCGCCAATCTTGATCACCGTCGCATCCGGCAGGATGCGGAAATCCGCCGCCGCGTCCGCCGCCGCCAGCAGCTGCGCATCGGTCAGCGACCGCTGCATGAGGAGCTCTTCCAGCTCCGCCGTCGTATGGGCCATGAAATTCCTTTCGTCGTTGTGCTGCACGCCGGTCGGCCGGTATCGCCGGGGGCGAGCCGCCTGGAGTACAGCGGGGTAAGACGCTGGGTTTGCCGCGGACCGATGGACTGGCAAGGCCGGCTATGCCAAGTGAGACCGCGTCATGGCCTCGAGCTTAGGTAATAGCGTTCTGTAGATGCAACCGCAGGCGGGAATAACGGGGCGGGGGCGGCTTCGAGCTCGCTGCCATCTTGTTCATCGGGAGTTGATTCATGAAAAAAGGCTCCAGAACTGGAGCCTTTTTTCAATCAGATATTCACCTCAATCCCAACTCAGCGCGCCACCCGTCTGGTATTCCGTCACCCGGGTTTCGAAGAAGTTCTTCTCCTTGCGCAGGTTGGCCTGTTCGTCCAGCCACGGCAGCACGTTTTCGGCGCCGGGATAGGGCTCGCTCAGGCCCAGCTGGCGGGCGCGGCGGTTGGCGACGAAGCGGAACTGGGCCATGTGCTGGCTGGCGGAGTAGCCGAGGATGGGTTCGCTCAGCAGGAAGTTGGCGTAGGCGCTTTCGCAGGCTTCGGCTTCTTCCCACAGGCGGCCGATGGCCTTCGGGTCCAGTTCCAGTTCTTCTTCGGCGATCAGGGTGCGAACGACGCGGATGCCGAAGGCGCAGTGCAGCACTTCGTCGCGCATGATGTATTGCAGCTGTTCGGCGGTGCCCTTCATCAGGCCGCGGCGTTGCAGGGCGAAGATGGGGGAGAAGCCGTTGTAGAACCAGCAGCCTTCGAAGATGCCGGCGAAGAAAAGGTAGGAGAGGGCGAATTCGTGCAGGTTGTCGCGGTCGGTGAGGTCGAAGTCCGACTGCATGACGCGGTTCAGCTTGCTGTTGGCGAACGCAATCTTGCCGTGGATTTCCGGCACCACGCGGTAGCGGTTGTAGATTTCCTGCTGGTCGAGGCCGATGGTTTCGATGCAGTGCTGGTAGGTCCAGGTGTGCAGGGCTTCTTCGTACACCTGGCGGGCCTGGTAGATCTGCAGTTCGGGCGCCGTCATCTTCTCCATCACCGCCAGGCCGATGTTGCGCATGGCGAGGATGTCGGAGGTGGTGAGGTAGGAGAGCACGTTCTCGAACACGTGGCGCTCGGCCGGCGTGAGCTTGTGGTGATAGTCGTGCACATCCTGGGCCATGGAGATTTCCAGCGGCGTCCAGTGGTTGCGGTTGGCGTTGAGGAAGAATTCCCACGCCCAGGGGTATTTGAAGGGGGCGAGCTGGTTGATGTCGCCCTGGCCGTTCACCACGCGCTTGTCGGAGGCGCGCACCGGGGCAAGCGCGCCCGGCCGCGCGCCGGCGGAGATCATGTCCGGGTTGCGCGCGGCGGCGGCGTCCAGGCCGGGGCGGCCGCCCAGGGTGGTGCCGCCGGCGGGCGCCGCGCCCGCAGCGCCGGGCTGCGGGGTGGAGCGGGGCGCGGGGCTGTCCCAGTCATTGAAGTTGAAGGCGCTCATTATTGGCAGGCCTCGCATTCAGGATCGAGGATGGAGCACGCCTTGGGGGCGGTGCTGCCGTAGGTGGCGGGCGAGGCGGCGGCGCTGCTGGCGCCGTTGCTCTTGCCCGGCTGGGCGCTCTCGCTGCTGCTGCCGGCGCCGGTTTTTTCCATCGCGGTGGCACCCAGGGTGCGCAGGTAGTAGGTGGTCTTGAGGCCGCGCAGCCAGGCCAGGCGGTAGAGCTCGTCCAGCTTCTTGCCGGAGGCGCCGGCGACGTAGAGGTTGAGCGACTGGGCCTGGTCTATCCACTTCTGGCGGCGGGAGGCGGCCTCCACCAGCCAGCTGGGTTCGATTTCGAAGGCGGTGGCGTAGCGGGCCTTGATGTCGGCCGGGATGCGGTCGATGGGGCCGAGCGAGCCGTCGAAGTACTTCAGGTCGCCGACCATGACTTCGTCCCACAGGCCGAGGGCCTTGAGGTCGCGCACGAGGTGGGCATTGACCACGGTGAATTCGCCGGAGAGGTTCGACTTCACATAGAGGTTCTGGTAGTCCGGCTCGATGGAGGCGGACACGCCGACGATGTTGGAGATGGTGGCGGTGGGGGCGATGGCGACGCAGTTGGAGTTGCGCATGCCGTGCTGGGCGATGCGGGCGCGCAGGGCGTCCCAGTCCTGGGTGGCGGAGCGGTCGACTTCGACCAGTGAGCCGCCTTCGGCCAATTTACCGCGGCCTTCGGCCAGCAGCTTCAGGCTGTCCAGCGGCAGGATGCCCTTGTCCCACAGGCTGCCGCGGAAGGAGGAGTAGCGGCCACGCTCTTCGGCCAGCTCGGTGGAGGCCCAGTAGGCGTAGTAGCACACCGCTTCCATGGAGCGGTCGGCGAATTCCACCGCGTCGTCGGAGGCGTAAGCCAGGCCCATCACGTGCAGGGCGTCGGAGAAGCCCATGATGCCCATGCCCACCGGGCGATGGCGGACGTTGGCGGCGCGCGCCTTGGGCGTGGCGTAGTAGTTGATGTCGATGACGTTGTCGAGCATGCGCATGGCGGTGCGCACGGTGCGGCGCAGCTTGTCGGCGTCCAGGTTCCACTTGCCTTCGGCATCGCGCACCAGGTGGGCGGGGATGTTCACCGAGCCGAGGTTGCACACCGCGGTTTCGTCTTCCGAGGTGTTCAGGGTGATTTCGGTGCACAGGTTGGAGCTGTGGACCACGCCCATGTGCTGCTGCGGCGAGCGCAGGTTGCAGGCGTCCTTGAAGGTGATCCAGGGGTGGCCGGTTTCGAACAGCATGGTGAGCATCTTGCGCCACAGCTGGAGGGCCGGGATGCGCTTGAACAGCTTGAGTTCGCCACGGGTGGCCTTGTCTTCGTAGGCGACGTAGGCGGCTTCGAAGTCCTTGCCGAAGCGGTCGTGCAGGTCCGGCGTATCCACCGGGGAGAACAGCGTCCAGTCCAGGTTCTCCATGACCCGCTTCATGAACAGGTCGGGAATCCAGTTGGCGGTGTTCATGTCGTGGGTGCGGCGGCGCTCGTCACCGGTGTTCTTGCGCAGCTCGAGGAACTCCTCGATGTCCAGGTGCCAGGTTTCCAGGTAGGCGCAGACGGCGCCCTTGCGCTTGCCGCCCTGGTTCACCGCGACGGCGGTGTCGTTCACCACCTTGAGGAAGGGGATGACGCCCTGGCTCTTGCCGTTGGTGCCCTTGATGCGGCTGCCCAGCGCGCGCACCGGGGTCCAGTCGTTGCCCAGGCCGCCGGCGAACTTCTGCAGCAGGGCGTTTTCCTTGATGGACTGGTAGATGCCTTCGAGGTCGTCGGCGACGGTGGTGAGGTAGCAGGACGACAGCTGGGAGTGGCGGGTGCCGCTGTTGAACAGGGTCGGCGTGCTGCTCATGAAGTCGAAGGACGAGAGCAGGTTGTAGAACTCGATGGCGCGGGTTTCGCGGTCGATCTCGTTGATCGCCAGGCCCATGGCCACGCGCATGAAGAAGGTCTGCGGCAGCTCGATGCGCACTTCGTCCACGTGCAGGAAGTAGCGGTCGTACAGGGTCTGCAGGCCGAGGTATTCGAACTGGTGGTCGCGCTCCGGCTTGAGGGCGGCGGCCAGGCGGGCGATGTCGTACTCGCCCAGGCGCGGGTCCAGCAGCTCGGCCTTGATGCCGCGGCGGATGGCCTTGGGGAAGTAGTCGGCATAGCCCAGCAGCGGGTCGGACATTTCCGCCTGGGAGGTTTCGCGGCCCAGCACTTCGACGCGCACCGCGGACAGCAGCAGGCGGGCGGCGACGAAGCCGTAGTTGGGCTCGCGCTCGATCAGGGTGCGGGCGGCCAGCACCAGGGATTGACGCACGGCGGCGATGGGCACGCCGTCGTACAGGTTGTGCATGGCGTGTTCCAGCACCGTCTCGGCGGAAACGTCGTCCAGCCCGGCGCAGGCTTCCTGGCATACCGCGCGCAGGGCGGCCACGTCCAGCGGGCGGCGGATGTCGCCATCCACCACATGCATCGCCGCCTCGCTGCCGGCGTCGCCGGCGTGGGCCATCTTCTCGGCGGCGCGCTCGGCGGAGCGGCGCTCGCGGTAGAGCACGTAGGCGCGGGCGACGTCGTGTTCGCCGGAGCGCATCAGCGCGAGCTCGACCTGGTCCTGGATGTCTTCGATGTGCAGCATGCCGCCGTCCGGCATGCGGCGGGTGAGGGCCAGCACCACGGTTTCGCTGAGCTTGCCGACGATGTCGCGGATGCGGGCGGAGGCAGCTCCCTGGCGACCTTCCACCGCGAGGAAGGCCTTGGTCATCGCCACGGCAATCTTGCTCGGGTCGAAACTCACCACCGCGCCATTGCGGCGAATGACCTGGAAGGCGGCGAGTGCGGGGTCGATCGGGAGTCGGTCCATGGTTGTCGGGTCCTTGGGCGAGTTGTCGGAGGTTACGTTCTGGTCCTGGCCGCGGTCTTGCGGCTCAGAAACCACGCCGCCGGCATGGGCCGGCAGCTTTGAAAAAACAAAAGGCAGAGCACGCAAGGCTCTGCCGATGGCGTTGAAGCGGTGGGCGAACACGGTATTTGTCCATAAACCTCACCAGGAAAAGCCCCGCTCCGGTCCAGTGTGAAAGGAACTGCGTCGCGGCCGGTTTCCCTGGCGCCCGGGTCCTGGGCTCGCCGCTCACTTCCTCGGGAACATGCTCCCGGCGAAGGGGGACGATGGACTCGGTGATTGCTGGGCGGGGGCAGGGCGTGCGCGCTAGCTGCAGTGCCGGCTTCCCCCGGGTCCGGACAGAGCCGAACCGGTGCGACGAGGCGTGAAAGTTAATGGTCCAGGGTGGGAGCTGTCAAGGCTCAGGATACAACCTGTAGTGTTCCAGTCTTGTTGATCCACTATATGTTGTTCAGTGGCGCGCTTCGGTTGTGGATAAAAAACGCCGCCCCCGTTTCCAGGGGCGGCGCGGCTTTCAGGGGATTTCGGGGGGATTCGGGTACTTAGCGGGAGGCAATTACCAACCGGTTATCCACATCTTTTACACCTTCCACCGAGCGGGCGATGGCGCTGGCGTTGGCCACCGCGACTTCGCTGGGCGCCTGGCCGGTGAGTACCACCACCCCCTTGTCGGTCTCGACCGAGATGTCCAGGGTCTTGAGGTTTTCCGCCTGGACGATCTTGGCCTTCACCTCGGCGGTGATAGTGCTGTCCTCGGCGGCCTGGGCGATGGCGTCGGCCTTCTCTTCTATCTGGGCGCCGGCCTGCTCGCTCTTGCGCTCGGCTTCGGCACCGGCCTTGTCCATCTTGCGTTCGATCTGCGCCGCCTGTTCCTTGGTGGCGTCGATGGCGCTGTCCAGGCGCTGGCCCGGCGTGGGCGGTTCCGGCTCGCCGCAGGCGACGAGCAGGGTGGTGGAGGCGGCCAGAATGGCGGCGGTGAGCAGGGACTTGGTGGTCGGCTTCTTCATCATAGGTCTCCTTCTGGTCGAAGCGTTTGACGCGGTCAGGTGTGGCCCGGGCTCAGGCCGACACGCTTGTCGTCACTCTAGGGAAGCTGGCCGGGGCGGACTGTAGGCAGGCTGCCAAAGTCCTTGTAGGAAAAGGAGAAGTCGGCCGCCGGTGTGCTACCGGTTGTTACAAGTGGCTGCAAGCGGCCGGGACACTGGCAGCATGTTTACGTGCGGCTGGCATGCATGTCGGGCCTCCGCGCGGTCAAACACCAAGACCACATTCTCCTGTGCGAGGCTTGCGGGAATTGGCTGTGAGGGTCCCGGATGAAGCCGGCGGTAGCGGAGACTTCCGGGCTGCGGTGTGGGTTGCGCGCGCTGCTTCGTGATTGCCCCACCCCTCGCCGGGCCGCAACCCCCTTCGACTGGTCGCGGCGGGAGCGCAAGCGCCGCCGCGCGAGGAGATCGTCCATGCCCGAAATCACTTCTGCCCAGGCGCAAGCCTCAACCCGGCCCGGCCAGGTGGCGCGGCCCCTGCACCTCATCGCCAACCGGGCCTCGGGCTCCGGCGAGGGGCCGCGGCTGGAGGAACTGGCCGCCGAGCGATGCCGCGAACTGGGCCGCGAACTGGTGGTGCACGTGCCCGACAGCCCGGCCGGGCTGGCGCAGGTGGCGGAGCGGGCGCGGCGGGCCGCGCAGGCCGACGGCGGCGTGGTGATCGCCGCCGGTGGCGACGGCACGGTGCGCACTGTTGCCCAGGTGCTGGCCGGCAGCAAGGTACCGATGGCGGTGGTGCCCATAGGCACCTTCAACTTCTTCGCCCGCAACTACCGCATTCCAGAGGATATGGAGGGTGCGCTGGAGGTGGCTCTCCACGGCCAGCCGCAGGCGGTGAACCTCGGCCAGGTGAACGGCCATGTCTTTCTCGTGAACGCCAGCTTCGGCCTTTACGCCAAAGCGATTGCCGAGCGCGAGCGCAGCACTTCCCGCTTCGGCCGCAACCGGGCTGTGGTCATCGCTTCCACCGTCATCAGTATGCTGCGCGGCCATCCGGTGATGGACGTGGAACTGGAAATCGCCGGCGTGAGCCAGCGGGTGCGCACGCCCATGGTCTTCGTCGGCAACAACGCGCTGCAGCTCAAGGACGTATCGCTGGACGTGGCGCGCTGCATGGGCGATGGCCGGCTGGCGGTGGTGGTGCTGCGGCCGGTGGGCTGGTGGGGCATGCTGAAACTGACCTTGAACGGTTTGCTGCGCATGCTTTCCCAGGAACAGAGCCTGGAGAGTTTCTGCGCCCACCGTTTGCTGATCCGCCGCCGCCGCGGCCGGGTGCGGGTGGCACTGGATGGCGAGCTGCTGCGGCTGGAGACGCCGCTGGAGTTCCGCGCCTGGGACGACGCGCTGCAATTGATGTCGCCGCCGCCGGCTGCGGAAGCGGCCGAGGAGGACGCGACCGTAGCGCCGGAGACAGCCGCCGCCCCGGGCGGCTTGGTGATGAAGGAGGATGTGGTCGGGTGAGCGTGCGTCTGCTGCATCTGTCGGACCCGCATTTCGGCACAGAGCGCCCGCCCGCGGTGGCGGCGCTGCTGCGCGCGGCCGAGGCGCTGGCGCCGGATCTGGTAGTGATCTCCGGCGACATCACCCAGCGCGCCACCGCCGGGGAATTCGCCGCCGCAGCGGACTTCGTGCGCCGCCTGGCGCCGTTGCCGCTGCGGGTGGTGCCAGGCAATCACGACATTCCGCTGTGGAACCTTGCGCAGCGCCTGTTCAAGCCGCGGGCGCGTTTCGACAGCGCCTTCTTCACCCCGGAGCCGCCGCCCTGGTGCGTGGGCGGGGTGGAGTTGCTGTGCTTCGATTCCACCTCCCGCTGGCGGCACAAGAACGGCGCCCTGAAGCCGGCGGAACTGAGCGCCCGGCTGGCGGAGGTGAATTCTCCCGGCCTGCGCGTGGTCGCATTCCACCATCCACTCGATTGCCGCAAGGACGTGGATGAGGAGAACCTCGTCCAACCCGGGCCGGCGATTGCCCGCGCGCTGGCCGAGGGCGGAGTGGACCTGGTGCTGGGCGGCCACATCCACGACCCCTATGTGGCGCTGGCGGGCGAGCGCTTTCCCGGCTTGCCGCGGGCCCCGGTGGTGGCGCTGGCCGGCACCTGCCTTTCCCACCGGCTGCGGGCCGGCGCGCCCAATTCCTTCAACCTGGTGGCCCTGGATGCGGCACGGGCACGCATGGTCATAGAGCGCTGGGATCTGATCTCCGACCGCGATTTCGCCTGTGTCGGCAGCCGCAGCTATGGTCGCTCAGCGGACGGGGAGTGGCAGCGGCTGGAGTCCGGGCAGCAAGTGCCGCAGCCGGCCAGCGATCCGATCACCGGCGGCAATGCTGCTGCGCTGATGGACCGCGCCGCGGGTATTGCCTTGTTGCCGGAGCAGGGCGGAACGGCGTCGGAATCGTCCGACAGCACATTAGGACGCGACCGATGAGGCGGTGCCGGGGCGGCGCGTAAAGTTCAATCGCACGCCCGGCACTTCCGCTGCCGTGCCTCCCGCCCCAACTCAGGAGGAACCCGTCATGCTGCACTACGCCGTAGTCTTCTTCGTCATTGCGCTGATCGCGGCCGTCTTCGGTTTCGGTGGCATCGCCGCCGGCGCGGCCGAGATCGCCAAGCTGCTGTTCTTCGTCTTCCTGGTGATGGCGGTGGTCAGCTTCGTCATCAACCTGATGCGCGGCAAGGGCTAGCGCCGCGGCGCTGCCGACCGCACAGCTCCGGCATAGAATCCGGCTTGCGGGCCCGCGCCTGGGGCACAAGCCGGATTCCGATCAGAGAGACAAGGAAAACTCAAATGCTCGACATCGCCATCGTGGACGACCACCAGATCGTACGCGCCGGATTCCGGGAGATGCTGGCGGATGAAATCGACATCCGCATCGCCTTCGAGGCCGCTTCGGGAGAAGCGGCCTTGGAACATTTGCGCGAGTCTCCCTGCCGGGTGTTGCTGCTCGACCTCTCCCTGCCCGGGCAGAGCGGCGTGGATGTGCTGCGCCGGGTGCGCCAGCGCTACCCCGACACCCGGGTGCTGATGCTGAGCGGCTTCCCGGAAGACCGCTATGCGCTGGCGATGATACGCAACGGCGCCGACGGCTACCTGTGCAAGGACTGCGAGCGCGGTGACCTGGTGGCAGCCATACGCGCGGTGGCGCAGGGCCGGCGCTACCTGAGCCCGCGCACCGCCGAACTGCTGGCGGACGAACTCACCGGCGGCGGCAGCGGGCTGCCGCACGAGAGCCTTTCCGAGCGCGAGTTGCAGGTCTTCCTGCGCTTGGCGCAGGGCGAGTCGGTCTCCGACATCGCGGATGCGCTCAAGCTCAGCGTCAAGACCATTTCCACCTATCGTTCCCGGCTGCTGGAGAAGATAGGCGTCGCCAGCAACGCGGAACTCGCCACCTACGCCGTGCGCAACGGCCTGATCGTCGAATGAACGCCACCGCTGCCCCTACGCCCGACGTGCTGCCGGCGCTGCGTGTGGCGCTGGTGGAGGACTCGCCCCTGCTCGGCCAGATCCTCTCCGGCATGCTGGAGGAAATGGGCGTGGAGTTGGTGGGCCGCGCCGAGGACGAGCGCGGCGCGCTGGACCTGCTGGCGGAGCGCCAGCCGGCGCTGGTCATCGTGGACCTGGAGCTGCACGCCGGCAGCGGCATCGGCGTGCTCCGCGCCTTGCACGCCGAGCCTGCCCGCTTCGGCGCGCCGCGGGCGGTGGTGCTATCCAACTACGCCCATTCCACCGTGCGGGAGCACTGCGCGGCGCTCGGCGCCGAGGCCTTCTTCGACAAATCCATGCAGATGGACGAGTTGCTGGATTTCGTCGCCCGCGCCCAGGAAGGCTGAAGGCCCCTCCGCCCCGGGGTTGCGCTTTCCGGCCATCCCCTCCGTACGCTGCCGGGGCGGCGTAGCGCCCTGGCTTCAGGCGCTGATCAGGCTTGACCCGGATCGTCGGGGGAACGGTGCTTCTTTCCCTTTGCGAAGAAGCGGTGGGAGAGGACAACAAGGAAGGCCGCGGCGCACGCGCGCATGAGTGGGGGAGCGGCGGTATTTTCGGCCGGCTCGGGCCACCCCATTGCGATCAGGCCAGCGGAATGCGGACTACGATGCGGGTGCCTTTGCCGGGGCTGCTGTCCAGCACGAAGCTGCCGGAGAACATCTGTACCCGGTGACGCATGCCGGCGAGGCCGTGGTGGCCGACCGTGCTGCGCTTGGGATCGAAGCCCACGCCGTCGTCCGCCACCCGCAGTTCCGCATGGCCGGCGGTGAAGCCCAGCTCCAGTTCCACCCGCTGCGCCTGGGCATACTTGCGGATGTTGGTGAGCGCCTCCTGGGCGATGCGGAACAGCGCCAGCGCGCGTTCGCCGCTGAGCTCCGGCGTCTCCGCGCCGTCTTCCTCCGGCAGCTTCATCACCACCTTCTGTTCATGGCCGAGGGCGAAGTCGTCGCCCAGCGCGCGCAGCGCGGCGACCAGGCCGAGATCCTGCAGCAGGGGCGGGCGCAGATCGTCGATGATGCGGCGCTTGAGGGCGATGCCGCTGGAGAGGGTGTCGCGCAGGCGGTCCAGGTTGGGCTTCAGTGGCGCCAGCGCTTCCGGCGGCAGTTTGCGGGCGATGGCGCCGGCGTCCATCTTGGCGGCGGTGAGCAGGGCGCCGAGCTCGTCGTGCAGTTCGCGCGCCAGCCTGGCCTTCTCCATTTCGCGGCTGTTGGTGAGGTAGCTCGCCAGGTTGCTGAGCTCGGCGGTGCGGGCTTGCACCAGCGCATCCAGGCGTTCGTTCTCGGTCAGCAGCAGACGGCCGATTTCCTCGCGCAACTGCAACTGGCGCAGGATGGTGTTGAACAGCATCAGCAGCAGCACCAGCGCGCCGGTGGCGAGGGCGATGACGGCGAAGCGGGTCTGGTGGAAGCGCAGCACCGACTGGTCGATGGAGCGCTGGCTGGCGCTGCCCAGTTGCTGGCGCAGCCCGTCCAGGGCGTTGCGGATCTGGTCCATCAGCTGCTTGCCGACGATGTCGCCCGTGGGCTGCTCGGCCATGGTCCGCTGCGCCACCGCTTCGGCCATCACCCGCAGCTTGTCGGCCACCAGTTCCTGCAACTCCGCGATGGCCGGGGCCGACGCGGGCAGGTCGGCGAAGTCCTGGCTGATGAGGGTGAGCTTCTGGTCCAGCCCGGTGATGGCGGCTTCATAGGGTTCGAGGTAGATGGGCTCGCCGGTGAGCAGGTAGCCGCGCACGCCGGTCTCGGCGTCCACCAGGCGCAGCTGCAGGCGGTCCAGCCGGCCGTTGCGCTCGCTCTGCGCCTGCACCGAGGACACTGCCTCCAGCCCCAGCGAGGATTGCCAGAAGCTGGTGATGAGCAGGGAGATGATGAGTGCGCAGCCGCCCGCCAGCATCAGGTGTGGCCAGGCGCGAAGACGTCCCAGCGGACGGGGCAGCGGCAGCGAGGAGGAGAGCGCCGGGCCGGCGGCGGTGGCGGGTTCGGCCAGGGGGTCGAGCGGCGTTCTGGAGCCCGAAGCGGTAGTGGGAGAGGGCCGGGTCATGCGCTTGTCCTTGAGTCGCGTCGCGGGAGGGCGTGGCCGGGAAAGCCTGCGGCTGCGGGGCAGTCTAGCAAGCGGCCGAAGGAGTAGGATAGGCGCCGCGCCGCACCGCCTTGCGATCCCGCAGCCGCGGGGGCGGCGCGCAACCTGTATCCGGGAGACAGACAATGAAAGCGATCATCGCCCTCATCGCAGCTGCCTTCGTAATCAGCGGCTGCAACACCGTGGCCGGCGCCGGCAAGGACATCGAACGTGGCGGCGAAGCCATCCAGAACAAGGCCAAGGAAGTGCAGCGCGGCTCTTGAGCGGCCGAGGCCGCCCGCTGCCGCGTTTTGAGGCAGTGGGCGGCGGTTCTTATGTTTCAAGTGCTTGCCCCTGTTTTCCACAGTTTTTCCCGGTAGCTGTGCACGGCGGCTGGGGAAAACCCCGGCCGGATGCCATGCGGCGCGGTGACGAGCATTCCGCGTTCCCGGGGTCGCCGTTTTTCCGCCGCGAGCCGGCAGGTTGCGGCCTCAGTCCAGCCCGCTGGCGACGAAGTGGGGATTGTCCAGCCCGGGTTTGCCATAGCCGAGCTCGCTGCCTTGCAAGGTGCGCACATGGCCGCCGGCAGCGCGTAATACCGCATGACCGGCAGCGATGTCCCATTCCATGGTGCGGCCCAGGCGGGGATAAAGATCCGCCTCGCCGCTGGCGAGCAAGCAGAGCTTCAGCGAGGAGCCGGCGCTGATGGAGTGCGCCACCCGGCGGCCGGCGAGGAAGGCGGTGAGGGCGCCGTCATCGCCGTGGGAGCGGCTGGAGACCACGGTGCAGCCTTCCGCCGGCACTGCCCGGCAGCGGAGGGGGCGTATTTGCCCGGCTGCTGCCAGACGGGCGCCCAGGCCTACCGCGCCGGCGTATAGGCGGTCGAGCGCCGGTGCCAGCACCACGCCCAGCACCGGCTGGCCGGCTTCGATGAGGCCGATGTTCACCGTGAATTCACCGTTGCGCTGGATGAACTCCTTGGTGCCGTCCAGGGGATCCTCCAGCCAGAAGCGCGCGCCCGGCTCCGGCAGCCGGCCGGCGCAGGCGGCTTCCTCCGAAATCACTGGAATCTCCGGGGTGAGCCGCGCCAGCCCGTGCAGGATCAGCGCTTCCGCCGCGTGATCGGCGGCGGTGACGGGCGAGGCGTCCGTCTTGTAGGCCACTGCCGGCGCCGCGCCGTTTTCCTGTCGTGCATACAGTTCGAGGATGGCCGCGCCGGCGCGCCGGGCGAGGGCTTCGACCTGGGGCAGCAGCTCGGGGTAGTCGTCTTTCACGGGCGTCTCGTGCTGGGGGTGCGGCGGATCATAGGCGCGGGGTGGCGCTGCCGTCAGCCCCCGGTTTGCGACTGCCAGCGCCGCCAGCGCTTGCCGCTTTTTGAGGCACAGAGCCTCCGTCCTTTTCTTTCAAGCGCTTGCGCAGTTTGTCCACAGCTTCTCCCACGGGCTGTGCACCTTGGCTGGGGAAAACGGTGGATTGTTTTGTTTATTACTGGATTTCTCCACAGGCGCTTTTCCCCGCGGGGTTCAAGGCAGGTCCGGCCGTGCGCGCTGCAGCAGTGCGGCCGCCGCCAGCGCCGGGCCGCCGCCGTAGGCGTTGCCGCCGGCGCCCTGCTGCAGCCGGCCCAGGCAGAAAGCCTCACCGGCAATCCCGTTGTCCTGCAGCAGGCGGGCGGCGGACACCGCCAGCGCGATGGCTTCGGCGAGGCGGCGTGCGTCCGCCTCCTGCGGCGCGGCCAGCAGCTTGCCGAGGCGGTCGAGGTGGCGGTCGTAGGCGGGGTGGCGGCCGCGGGCGGTGGCCAGTTCGGCAGCCAGCGCCTCGCCGGCGCCCTTGTCGCGGGCCAGGGCGCGCAGCACGTCCAGGCACATGATGTTGCTCGCACCTTCCCAGATGGCGTTGAGCGGCGCCTGGCGGAACAGCCGCGGCATCGGGCTTTCTTCCACGTAGCCGTTGCCGCCCAGCACTTCCATTGCCTCGGCTACCAGCGCTGGCGCGCGCTTGCACACCCAGTACTTGGCCACCGGCGTGAGCAGGCGCTTGAGCGTGGCTTCGGCGGGATTGTCGTGCTGGCGGTCCAGCGTGGCGGCCACCCGCAGGCACAGCGCGACATGGCCCTCGACCTCAACCGCCATGTCGGCCAGTACCTGCGCCATCAGCGGCTGGGCGATCAGCGGCTTGCCGAAGGCCTGGCGGTGGCGAGCGTGGTGCAGGGCGTGGGCGAGGGCGGCGCGCATGATGCCGGCGGAGCCGTTGGCGCAGTCCAGCCGGGTGTAGCTGGCCATTTCGATGATGGTGGCGATGCCGCGGCCTTCCTCGCCCAGCGGCAGGGCGAGGGCGCCGTCGAAGCGCACTTCGGCGCTGGCGTTGGAGCGGTCGCCCAGCTTGTCCTTGGCGCGCACCAGGTGGAGGGCGTTGAGGCGGCCATCCGGCAGGAAGCGCGGCATGAAGTAGCAGCCCAGGCCGCTCGCGCCCTGGGCGGTGACGAGAAAGGCGTCGCTCATGGCGACCGAGAAGAACCACTTGTGGCCGGTGATGCGATACCAGCCATCGCCGGCCGCGTCGGCGCGGCTGATGTTGGCGCGCACGTCCGAGCCGCCCTGGCGCTCGGTGAGGCCCATGCCGATGAGCAGGCCGCGCTTGCCGGCGGCGGGGATGAAGCGCGGATCGTAGGCCGGCGCCAGCGCGAGGCGCAGCCAGGGCTCGGCCAGCGCGGGTTCGCGCATCAGCAGCGGCAGCGCGGCGTGGGTCATGGTGGCCGGGCACAGGCTGCCGCATTCGACTTCGGCGAAGAGCTGGAACAGGGCGGCGCGCTTCACCTGCGCGCCGGGTTGTCCGTCCGCCCAGGCGGCGCCGGCGACATGGTTGCGCTTCAGCCAGTCCAGGCAGTCGTGCCAGGCGGGGTGGAAGTCGAAGCGGTCCAGCCGCCGACCCTGGGCGTCGTAGAGGCGCAGCTCGGGCGGATGGCGGTTGGCGAGCTCGCCGCGGGTGATCCAGTCGATGCCGGCGAGCTCCTCGCCGAGGCGGGCGAGCGCCGGTTCCATCGCCGCGGCCGCCGCCGGGCCGCATTCCCGCGCCAGCGCATCGCGCAGGGCGGCGTGGCCGAGGTAGCGGTTGTGGCCCTGCAGTGGCGGCGCCTGGTTGAATACGCCTTCGGTGGCTTCGAGATCGGTGGCGCGGGTCATCATGTGAGCCTCCCGGGGCGTTGAGCAGGGAAGGGCGGGCTTTCCCCGCTTGCTCCAGTATGGACGGCGGCAGGCATCTTTCCCGCCGCAGCCGGTCTACCGGCGATGAACAGGAATGATGAGACGAGGCTTATGGACTTACGCTGGCTGATCGCCTGTCTGGCGCCCCTGCTGCTGAGCAGCGCGGCGGCGCAGGAGACGCAGGTCTACCGCTGGACCGAGCGCGACGGCCGGGTGAGCTACGGCTCCACGCCGCCGCCCGGCGTGAACGCGCAGCCCATAGGCGGCCGGGTGTCGGTGGTGCCGGCGCCGCCCAAGCCGACGCCGGAGCAACTGGAGGCGCGCCGCACCGACCAGCGCCTGCGCGAACTGGAGGAGCAGCTGGACGATGAGCGCCGCCAGCGACAGGCCGGCGAGGAGCGCGAGGCGGCGCGGGCGCAGGCCAAGGCAGACTGCGAGGCGCGCTACCGCGAGGATTGCGATGACGATGGCCGGCCGCTGGGGCGGCGGGTGATCGTGGTGCCGCAGCGTCCGCCCTGGGCCTATCCCCCGGCCCCGCACCCGCCGGTGCGGCCGCCGCGGCCGGACAGGCCGGATCGCCCTGAGCGCCCGGAACGTCCCTCGCAGCCGAGTCGCAGCGAGCGGCCGTCCCGCTCACCGGCGGCGGTGCCGGCCGAACCGCGTACGCCGGCGACCGCACCCCGGCCGGCAACGCCGCCGTCCGCATCGACGCCGCCCACCCCGCGTGGCCCGGCATCGCTGCGGGGGCCGGAGGTGGCGCCGGGCGAGCGTTGACGTCGGCGGGCCGGTTGGCCTGGCCCGGGCGGGGCTGAGTCGTTCAAGCGCTGGCCGGCCGTTCCGCCGGCGGTTCGGTTTCCGGAGCGGCGGGCTTGGTGTTCCCGGCGGGGAGGATGGGGTGCGCGAGCCGCTTGCGGGTCCGCGCCTGGTGTGCTGCCGGGCGGCTCCCGGTTCTTTCTGGCCCCCGCTTTTTCTCGCTTTTTCTTACTGCCCGCGCATGAAGAAGCGGTCCAGATCATTCATGGTCAGCTGCGTCCAGGTGGGGCGGCCGTGGTTGCACTGGTCGGCGCGCTCGGTGGCTTCCATGTCGCGCAGCAGGGCGTTCATCTCCGGCAGGGTGAGTTGGCGGTTGGCGCGCACCGCGCCGTGGCAGGCCATGGTGGCGAGCAGCTCGTTGCGCCGGGCGGTGGCGACCTCGGTGGCTGGAAATTCGCGCAGTTCCTCCAGCAGCTTGCGCATCAGCTCAGCCACCGGGGCGGAGGCGAGCAGCGCCGGCACGGTGCGCACCGCCAGTTCCTGCGGCCCGGCGGGGGCGACTTCGAAGCCCATGCGCAGCAATACCTCGGCGCATTCCTCGGCGGCCGCCATGTCCTTGGGACCGACCGAGAACACCGCCGGAATCAGCAGACGCTGGATGGACGGCGTGCCGTCCAGCACCGTCTTCAGGCGTTCGTAGAGGATGCGCTCGTGGGCGGCGTGCATGTCCACCAGCACCAGGCCGGCCTCGTTCTGCGCCAGCACGTAGATGCCATGCAGTTGGGCGATGGCATAGCCCAGCGGCGGGGCGGCTTCGCTGCGCGGCAGCGGCGGGGGCGGCGCCCAGCTGCGCGGCTCGGCGGTGGCCACGCT
>NZ_WUEI01000085.1 GCF_012911025.1 Azoarcus sp. TTM-91
GCCCTGGTCAAGGCCGCCCGCCCCATGATGAAAGGCCGTAACGGCGCGGTGCTCACCCTCTCCTACCTGGGCGCGGTGCGCACCATGCCCAACTACAACATCATGGGCATGGCCAAGGCCAGCCTGGAAGCCTCGGTACGCTACCTCGCCGTCTGTCTGGGCCCGGAAGGCACCCGGGCCAACGCGATCTCGGCTGGCCCGATCAAGACCCTGGCCGCCTCCGGCATCGGCAGCTTCGGCAAGCTACTGGCGTTCAACGAGCGCAACGCGCCGCTGCGCCGCAACGTCACCATCGACGAAGTCGGCAACGCCGCAGCCTTCCTCTGTTCCGATCTGGCCAGTGGCATCACCGGCGAGGTGATGTACGTGGATGCGGGTTTCAACACCACCGCGCTGGGCAACGCCGAACAGGGCTGACGCTCCGCCGGTTTTCCGGCCAGCCAATGAAAAACGCCCGATCGATGATCGGGCGTTTTCTTTTCCGCCGCCGATGACGGCGGCTGCGATGGCAGCGGGTGGTTTCCCGCCCGCCTTGCCGCCGCTCAGTTCTCGGCGGATTGCACCGCCGGCAGCTTGGTCTCCACCTTGTAGCGCTGGCGCAGCTCGGCCAGGAAAGCATAGAAGTCGCGCTCCGCCATCAGCCGCTCGTACTGGCTCTTCACCGCCGCCAGATTGGGATCATCTTTCTTCAGCTCCGGGCGATGCACCGCATCGATGCTGTACACGATGAAACCGCCCTCCGCCGCCGGCACGCCGACATAGGCCGGGAGCTTGGCGGTGGCGGCAGAGAACACCGCCTTCATCGCCTCAGCCGGCAACGCCGGGGCCGCGCGCTGAAGCTTGCGGGTGGCGCTCCACTGGCCTTCGGCCGCCTCGCCCTTCTGCAGGGCCGCCAGGACCTTGCCGCCCTCCTCCGCCGCACGGGCCGCGGCGGCCTCGTTGCGCAGCTGGGTCTCGATCTGGCTGCGCACCTCGTCCAGCGGCAGACGGCGCGCCGCCTCGTACTCCTGCACCCGTGCCGCCACCAGGGTGTTGGGGCCGGCTTCGACTGCCTCGGTATTACGGTGATTGCGCACCGAGTCGTCCGAGAAAAGGGCTTCCGCCAGACGCGGGTTACGGTACTCGCCCAGCCCTTCGGCGCTGCGTTCTATCCAGTCACTGTGACGGATCTGCAGGCCCAGTTGCTCGGCGGCCGGCTGCAGGCTGTCCGCCTGCTCATAGACCAGGTTGGAGAACTGCTCCGCCAGTTCGGCGTAGCGGCGGCTGGCCGCCTGATCGCGCAGCTCGGCGACGATCTCGTCCTTCACCTCGGCGAAGGGCCGCACCGTGGCCGCCTTGATATCGGTGACCTGGATGATGTGGAAGCCGAAGTCGGAGCGCACCGGCTCGCTGATCTCGTCCTTCTGCAGCGAGAAGGCCGCATCATCGAAGGCCTTGACCATGACGCCGCGGCTGAAGAAGCCGAGATCGCCGCCACGGCTGGCGGAACCCGGATCCTGCGAAGCCTCCTTGGCGATGGCGGCGAACTGCTTGGGATCCTTGCGCAGCCGGGCCAGCAAGGTATCCACCTTGGCCTGAGCCTGGGCAAGCTCGTCGGCGCTGGCGTCCGCACCGACCTGGATCAGGATGTGGCGCGCCTTGCGCTCTTCCGGCTGACCGAAGCGGGACTGGTTGCCGTCGTAGAAAGCGCGGACTTCGTCGTCGCTGACGCTGACCCGGCGGCGGACCGCCTCCGCATCCAGCACCACGTACTCCGCCTTGAGGCGGGCCGGCCGCTCGTAGCGCGACGGATTCGCATCGTAGTAGGCCTGCACCGCGTTATCCGCCAGCTTGACCTCGGTCAGGTAACGCGAAGCCGGGAAACGCAGCTCACGGATCTCGCGTTCCTCCGTCTGCGCGATCAGGAAGCGTTGCGCCGAGCCGTCGGCGACGAAGGCCGACTCGCCGACCGACAGTGCAAGTTGCTGGATGCGCAGGTCCTGCGCCAGCCGGCTCTCGAACATCTCGGGCGTCATGCCCTGGGCACGCAGCTGGGCGTCATAGCGGCCGAGGGAGAACTGGCCGTTCTCCTGGAAGGCGGGCACCGCCGCGATGGTGCTCTGCAGTTGCTGGGCACTCACCGAGAAGTGCTTGTCCGCACTGTAGAGGGCCAGCAGGCGCTGGTTCACCAGATTGTCCAGCACCGCCTGCCGCAGCGCCGGCGAGTCCAGCAGGGCGCGATCGACCTGGCCGCCGGCCGCATCGCGCATCCTGTCCTGCTGGGTGCGCAGCGCCTGATCGAACTCGGCCGCGGTGATCCGGCTCTTGCCCACGGTGGCCACCTCGCTGCCGCCGGGGCCATCGCTGAAATAGGCATCCATGCCGAAAAAGGCGAAGGGGACGATGAGCACGGCCAGGATGACCTGGGCGACCCGTTTGTTATTGCGAACTGCTTCGAACATCTCGATTTCCGTGGAAGCCAGTAGGAATAGAGCAGCCGGAGTGGGTCCGGCATCGGAGGCGGGAGTTTAGCGCATCCCGATGCGCAGCAGGCCGTCGCGCCGCCACCACCGCGGGGCGCTATCTCCGACGGCATAGGCTTCTCCTGCGCACCACGCCGAGTGGATATACTGCGCGCCATGCCTGCCCACCTCGCCCAGCTGCTCGCCGTCGCCCTGGCTTATGGGTTAGCCGGCTGGGCCTCCCTCCAGCTGGCGGTGCCGCCCGGCTATGCAGCACCGGTGTTCCCGGCGGCCGGCGTCGCCCTCGCGGCGGTACTGATACGTGGCAGGGAGGTGCTGCCGGCGATCTTCGCCGGCTCCCTGCTCGTCCAGTTCCTCGCCCAGACCCAGACCGGCGCCAGTTATGCCTGGTGGAGCGCCGGGCCGGTGGCCCTGGGCGCCAGCATGCAGGCGCTGGTGGGTGCGGAAATGGCGCGGCGGCTGGTCGGCTTTCCCAACCCGCTGGACGCGCCACCGGCCATCCTGCGCTTCCTCGCGGTGGTCGCCCCGGTCAGCAGCCTGATCTGCCCCACCGTCGCCGTTCCCCTGCTCAATCTCGCCGGCGTCATTCCCAACGGCGAGATGGCCTTCAACTGGTGGAACTGGTGGGTGGGCGACACCTTGGGCATCGTCGTCGCCATTCCGCTCATCTTCGTTTTCTTCGGCCAGCCGGCCGCCGACTGGCGGGGCCGCAGGCTGGGAGTCACCGTGCCCCTGGGCCTTGCCCTCCTCCTCCTCGCCTACGCTTTCCACCAGGTGCGCAGCTGGGAGGAGCTGCGGGTGCTGACGCAGTTCAACCGCGATGCCGAGTACGTCGCCAGCATGGTTCACCGCCGGCTGGACATCCAGGCCAACATGCTGAGGTCCATAGAACGCCTGATGACGGTGAGCGAGGACGTATCGGCAGAGGACTTCGCCGAGTTCGTCGGCCCCTGGCTGGAACGCTACCGCGGCACGCAGAACTTCGGCTGGAGCCCTCTGGTGCCGGCCCGGGACCGCCAGGCGTTCGAGGCCTCTGCCCAGGCCGAGCGGCCCGGCTACCGCATCCGGGACCGCAACCCCGAGGGCGAGACCTTCCCCGCTGCCCAAGCCGATTACTACCTGCCGCTGGAGTTCATCGAGCCTCCGGGCAGCAACAGCAGCGGCTTCGGCCTCAATCCGCTCTCCCTGCCGCAGACGGAAAGCGCCATCCGCCAGACCATCCTCAGCGGCGAGCCCGTCGCCACCGTGCCGTTCCGGCTGGTGCAGGAGACCGGCGGCCAGCGTGGCGTGGCCGTGTATCTCGCGGTATACAACAGGCACACCCAAGGCTCGCCCATGCCGCTGGCCGGCGTGGTCTCCAGCGTTTTCCGCATGGACGACGCCCTCGCCGCCACTTTCGAAGGCCGTGACCTCAGCGGCATCGAGCTTTGCCTGGTGGACATGGACGCGGCGCCGGACAACCGCCGCCTCTCCGGCCCCGCGGACTGCCAGTTGCCCGGCTGGAGCAGCCAGAGCATCGCCCGCAGCCATGCGCTCTCCTTCGCCGGCCGGCACTGGGAGCTGCATCTGCGGGCGAGCCGGGAGTACGCCCTCGGCCTGCGCAGCTGGGCGGCCTGGAGCACCGTGGCGGTGGGCCTCCTGGCGGTGGGCATACTCGGCGCCTTCCTGTTGATCACCACCGGCAACACCCGGCGGATCGCCGCGCTGGTGGAAAGACGCACCGCCGAACTGGTGGCAGCCGGTGCCCGGCTGCGGGAACAACAGCTCGCCCTGGTCGACGCCCAGCGCATCGCCCGCCTCGGCAGCTGGGAAACTACCGGCAACCCGGACGGCCTGCGCTGTTCCAGCGAGCTGCCGGCGGTACTGGGCTGCAGCCGGCATCGCCTGGTCAGTCTGGAAAGCCTGGTGGACACGGTATGCGCCGCCGACAGGCCGGAACTGGAAAAGGCGCTGCGGCAGGTTGCCGACGCCCCCGGCCTGGCAACGCTAGACTGCCGCATGAATGGCACGCCGCAGCGCACCGTGCAGTTCCAGATCGAGAGCGAGTGGCGCGACGGCACGCTCCACCGCATCCGCGGCACCGCGCAGGATGTGACCGACGCCCGCGAGGCCGCAGCCCACATCCAGTACCTGGCGCATTACGACGCCCTCACCGGCCTGCCCAACCGCAGCGCCTGGCTCAGCCACACCCGCGCCGCGCTGCATGCCTCGCAGCGCTACGGGGACCAACTGGCGGTGCTCTTCCTCGACCTCGACAACTTCAAGACGGTGAACGATTCACTAGGCCACCCGGTGGGCGACCGCCTGCTCGCCGCCGTCGCCCACCGCCTGTCCGCCTGCCTGCGCGAGGAAGACATGCTGGCCCGGCTGGGCGGGGATGAATTCGTCGCCCTGCTGCCGCGGCTGAAAGGGCCGGCCGACGCCGCCGAAGTGGCGCGCAAGATGCTCTCGGTGCTGGGCCAGACGATAGAGATAGACGGCCATGACCTGGCGCCCTCGGTCAGCATCGGCATCGCCGTCTTCCCCGGCGACGGCGGCGATGTGGACACGCTGCTCAAGCATGCCGACACCGCCATGTACGGCGCCAAGGCCGCCGGCCGCAGCAACTACCAGTTCTTCGTCCCGGAAATGAACGCCCGCGCCACCGAACGGCTGGTGCTGGAGAACGCACTGCGCCGGGCGGTGGACCGCAATGAACTCTGCCTGCACTACCAGCCGCAGGTGGACGCCGCCAGCGGCGAAGTGCTGGGCTGCGAAGCGCTGGTGCGCTGGCAGCATCCGGCCCGCGGCCTGGTGCCGCCGGCCCACTTCATCCCGGTAGCCGAGGAATCCGGCCTCATCGTTCCGCTGGGCAACTGGGTGCTGCGCGCCGCCTGCCGGCAGCAGGCGCAGTGGGCCAGCGATGGGCTGGAGACGCTGATGGTGGCGGTCAACATCTCGGCGCTGCAGTTCCGCCGCCGCGACTTCGTGGACGTGGTCGCCGCCATCCTCGCAGAAACCCGCGCCAATCCACGCTGCATCGAACTGGAGATCACCGAGAGCGCACTGATGGAGGCCAGCGACGAGGATCTCGCCGGCCGCCTCGCCGAACTGCGCCGCATGGGACTCAGCCTGGCGCTGGATGACTTCGGTACCGGCTACTCCAGCCTGGCCTACCTCAAGCGCCTGCCGATAGGCCGGCTGAAGATAGACCGCTCCTTCGTCAAGGACCTGCCGGGCGATCCGGAAGACGCGGCGGTCGCCTCCGCCACGCTGTCGCTCGCCCGCGACCTCGGGCTGGACGTGGTTGCCGAAGGTGTGGAGACCAGCGCCCAGCGCGACTATCTCGCCGCCCGCGGCTGCCAGCTGATGCAGGGCTACCTCTACTCGCCGCCGCTCACCGCCGAGGCTTTCGACGCCTGGCTCACCGAACGCGCAGGCACATGAAAAAGGGCGATCCCGCGGGATCGCCCTTCTCCTTACCGCCCCTGCCCGATGCCTTCCGGCCCCCGGGCACGGCCGCCGCGCTTACTCCACCCGGCTGAAGCTCAAGCGGCTGCCTGTGGCATCGACCCTGATGCGGTCCTTGGCCGCGAACTGGCCTTCCAGGATGGCCTTGGCCAGCGGATTCTCGATCCGCTCCTGGATCGCCCGCTTCAGCGGGCGCGCGCCGAACACCGGATCGAAGCCGGCCGAGGCGATCTCCGCCAGCGCCGCCTCGCTCACCTCCAGGCTCATGTCCAGCCGCGCCAGACGCTTCTCCAGATACTGCAGCTGGATGCGGGCGATGCCGGCGATGTTCTTTTCGTCCAGCGCGTGGAACACCACCACCTCGTCGATGCGGTTGATGAACTCCGGCCGGAAGAAGGTTTTCACCTCCGCCATCACCGCCAGCTTGATCACCTGGTAGTCGTCGCCCGACATCTGCTGGATCATCTGGCTGCCGAGGTTGGAAGTCATCACGATCACCGTGTTCTTGAAGTCCACCGTGCGGCCCTGGCCATCGGTCATGCGACCATCGTCCAGCACCTGCAGCAGCACGTTGAACACGTCCGGGTGCGCCTTCTCCACCTCGTCGAACAGGATCACGCTGTAGGGCTTGCGCCGCACTTGCTCGGTCAGGTAGCCGCCCTCCTCGTAACCGACATAGCCCGGCGGTGCGCCGATCAACCGCGCCACCGAGTGCTTCTCCATGAACTCGCTCATGTCGATGCGGATCAGGTGCTCCTCGGAATCGAACAGGAACTCCGCCAGCGTCTTGCACAGCTCGGTCTTGCCCACTCCGGTGGGGCCGAGGAAGAGGAAGGAGCCGTAGGGCCGGTTCTCGTCGGCGAGGCCGGCGCGCGAACGGCGGATGGCGTCGGACACCAGCTTCACCGCCTCATCCTGGCCGACCACCCGCTGGTGCAGGCGCTCTTCCATCTTCAGCAGCTTGTCGCGCTCGCCCTGCATCATCTTGCTCACCGGGATGCCGGTGGCGCGGGACACGACCTCGGCGATCTCCTCGGCGCCCACTTCGGTGCGCAGCAGCTTGTTCGGCGTGGCCGCGTCGCCGGCCTGCTCGGCCGCCTTCAGCTGCGCCTCCAGCTGGGGCAGCTTGCCGTACTGGAGCTCGGCGACCTTGTCGAGCTGGCCCTTGCGCTGGAACTCCGCCATCTGCGCGCGCAGCCGGTCTATCTCTTCCTTGATGTGGGCCGAGCCCTGCACCTTGGCCTTCTCCGCTTTCCACACCTCTTCCAGGTCGTTGTACTCGCGCTGCAGCTTGGCGAGTTCGTCCTCGATCAGCTGCAGGCGCTTCTGCGAGGCTTCGTCCTTCTCGCGCTTCACCGCCTCGCGCTCGATCTTCAGCTGAATCATGCGGCGGTCCAGCTTGTCCATGACCTCCGGCTTGGAGTCGATCTCCATCTTGATCCGCGCGGCGGCCTCGTCGATCAGGTCGATGGCCTTGTCCGGCAGGAAGCGGTCGGTGATGTAGCGGTGCGACAGCTCCGCCGCGGCGACGATGGCCGGGTCGGTGATGTCCACCCCATGGTGGATCTCGTACTTCTCCTGCAGGCCGCGCAGGATGGCGATGGTGGACTCCACCGAAGGCTCGTCCACCAGCACCTTCTGGAAGCGACGCTCCAGCGCGGCATCCTTCTCGATGTACTTGCGGTACTCGTCCAGCGTGGTCGCGCCTATGCAGTGCAGCTCGCCGCGCGCCAGCGCCGGCTTCAGCATGTTGCCGGCGTCCATCGCGCCCTCGGCCTTGCCGGCGCCCACCATGGTGTGAATTTCGTCGATGAAGAGGATGATGCGGCCCTCGTCCTGAGCGATGTCCTTCAACACCGCCTTCAACCGCTCCTCGAACTCGCCGCGGTACTTGGCGCCGGCCAGCAGCGCCGCCATGTCCAGCGACAGCACCTTCTTGCCTTTCAGCGTTTCCGGCACCTCGTCATTGACGATGCGTTGCGCCAGGCCCTCGACGATGGCGGTCTTGCCCACGCCAGGCTCGCCGATCAGCACCGGGTTGTTCTTGGTGCGGCGCTGCAGGATCTGGATGGCGCGGCGGATCTCGTCGTCGCGGCCGATCACCGGGTCAAGCTTGCCGGCGCGGGCCCGCTCGGTGAGGTCCATGCAGTACTTGGAGAGCGCCTCGCGCTGGCTCTCGGCGTCCTGGCTGCCTACGCTCTGGCCGCCGCGGACCGCGTCCACCGCGGCCTCCAGCGCCTTGCGGGTCAGGCCGAACTCCTTCAGCAGGCGGCCGGCCTCGCCCTTGTCATCCGCCAGGGCGAGCAGGAACATCTCGCTGGCGATGAACTGGTCGCCGCGCTTTTGCGCTTCCTTGTCGGTGAGGTTCAACAGATTGCCCAGGTCGCGGCCGACCTGGACCTCGCCGCCGTGGCCCTCCACCTTGGGCAGGCGCTCCAGCGCCCGCTGCAGCGCCGCCTTCAGCGGCGGCACGTTCACGCCGGCGCGCTGCAGCAGCGACAGGGTGCCGCCATCGTCCTGGCCGAGCATGGCGGCGAGAAGATGCAGCGGTTCGATGAATTGCTGGTCGTTGCCCACCGCGATGCTCTGGGCATCGGCGAGGGCTTGTTGAAACTTGGTCGTCAGTTTGTCGTAGCGCATGGCGGTCATCCTTTTCCGGTACTTCATGTACGGCTTGCACTCGATATGGGGCCACGCGGATGGAATTCAACTACCCAACCCGCACTATCCCGCCTGTGCTATGGTTGCCACGGAGGCGGAGGGAGCAGAAGCAGCCCGGCGGTCGTCGCGGAAACTGCAAAACGTCTAGAGCGCCTCGTACCGTCAAGCTCGCACCTGGAGGAAAAAATATGGCAACCAAGCAGGATCAATTCAACGAGCTGCAGAAGAAGAATCTCGAAGCCGCCATGCGCCTGGCTCAGCTTTCCATCGAGAACTCCCAGCGCATCATGGAAATCCAGGTCTCTACCGCGAAGTCGCTGTTCGAGGAAGGCGTGTCCAACGCCAAGGCCCTGTCCGCGGCCAAGGACCCGAAGGATCTGGTCGAGCTGCGCACCCAGTACGCCCAGTCCGCCACCGAGAAGATGCTGACCCTGGCGCGCCAGATGGCCGAACTCACCACCCGCACCCAGACCGAAGTCGGCAAGCTGGTCAGCGAGCAGCTGACCAGCGGCAGCCAGGACGTGTTCGAGGCGATGCAGAAGCTGTTCAAGGGCCTGCCCATCACCGACCAGAACGCGGTCACCTCCTTCCAGACCGCGGTGGACACCACCCGCGCCGCCTTCGAGCAGATCACCCGCGCCTCCACCGAAGCCTTCCAGGCCTTCGGCCAGGGCATCCCGGGCAAGGGCCGCAAGTAAGGAACGGACCGGATGCAAACACCCGAGGAGCGAAGAGAGGCGCTCCGAAGGTGAAAGAGAAAAAGGGCGCCGGATAAGCGCCCTTTTCTTTTCCTGCCGCCGCAGCCTGGCTTGAGCCCGCCTCGTCATGCGGCCACAAGCCCCCGGCTATTCCCAGCGCGCCGCCGCCTTGTCGTCCGTCTCGCGCGCATCCACCCACTGGCCCCCGGCCGGAGTCTCTTCCCGCTTCCAGAACGGTGCGCGCGTCTTCAGGTAGTCCATGATGAACTCGCAGGCAGCAAAGGCTTCGCCGCGATGCGGGCTGGCCACGCCGACGAAGACGATGCGCTCGCCCGGCAGCAGGCGGCCGTACCGGTGTATCACCCTCACGGCCTGCAACTGCCAGCGCCGATGGGCCTCTGCGACGATCTCCGCCAGCGCCCGCTCGGTCATGCCCGGGTAGTGCTCCAGCGTCATTGCCCGCACGCTGTCTTCCGCGCCGCGCACCAGGCCGAGGAAGCTGGCGATGGCGCCAATGTCGGTGCGCCCGGCACTCAGGGCCGCGGTCTCCACGCCGACGTCGAAGTCTTCCTGCTGCACGCTGACGGACATCGCTCAGCCCCCGGTGACCGGCGGGAAGAAGGCCACTTCCTCGCCGCCCTGCAGCGCATCGTCCGGCCGCGCCATGCGCTGGTTCACCGCCGCGCGTACATTGCGGCCCTCGCCCAGCGCCTGCCAGGCATCCCCGCGGGCATGCAGATAGGCGCGCAGCTGGCCCACGGTGGTCACGCCTTCCGGCAGCGGCAGGCTTTCCTCGCCGCGGCCCAGGGCTTCACGCAGGCTGGCGAAATAGAGAATCTTCAGGTCCATGGTCTTCAGTATAGGCAGCGCCCTTCGGCACCCCTGGTCAGTCGCCGATCAATAAAGCAGCTCGCCGTAAGGCAGGAAGCGCACCGGGTCGCCACGGCGCACCGCAGTCGCCGCCGGCACGTCCACCAGGCCCTCGGCCCAGGTGGTGGATTGCAGCGCAGCCGCGCCCTGGTTGGGAAACAGCTCGACGTGGCCGTGGGCGTCCAGCCGGGCGCGCAGGAACTCGCGCCGGCGGTCCGGCCGAGGCCAGTCGAAGGCGGCGGGCAGGCTGAGCGCCCGCGGCAGCGGCTGGCGCACGCCCTGCGAGGCAAGCACGAAGGGCCGCAGCATCATCAGGAAGGTGACAAAGCCGGACACCGGGTTGCCCGGCAGGCCGACGAAGGCGGCGGCATGCACCCGGCCGTAGGCCAGCGGCTTGCCCGGTTTCATGGCGATGCGCCACATATCCAGGCTCCCTTCAGCCTCCACCGCCGGCTTCACATGGTCTTCCTCGCCGACCGAGACGCCGCCGCTGGTGACGATGAGATCGTGGCCCTCGGCCGCCTCGCGCAGCGCCTTGCGGGTAGCGTCAAGATTGTCGGGGACGATGCCGAGGTCGGTGACTTCGCAGCCCAGCCCGGTCAGCAGGCCGCGCAGCATGTAGCGGTTGGAGTTGTAGATGGCGCCTGGCCGCAGCGGCTCGCCCGGCATCACCAGCTCGCTGCCGGTGGAGAAGATCGCCACCCGCAGCCGGCGATAGACCGGCAGCCGCGCCAGCCCTAGCGAGGCAGCCAGCGCCATCTCCGGCGCCCGCAGGCGGCTGCCCTGGGTCAGCACTTCGGCGCCGGCGGCGATGTCCTCGCCCATGCGCCGCACCGACTCACCCGCCTGCGGCAGATGGTTGATGACGACGCTGTCGCCCTGGTGCTCGCACAGCTCCTGCATCACCACCGCGTCCGCCCCGGCCGGTAGCGGCGCGCCGGTGAAGATGCGCGCCGCGGTGCCGGCGGCCAGCGGATGGGCGACACCGCCGGCGGCGATGCGCTGCGACACCGGCAGCCGGATGCCGGCGGCCGGCACATCGGCGACGCGCAGCGCGTAGCCATCCATCGCCGAGTTGTCCATCGGCGGCTGGGCGATGGGCGACCGCTGGTTCACCGCCAGCACCCGGCCGGCGGCAATCAGGGTGTCCACTTCCTCGATCTCGCGTACCGGCCGGGCGTAGCCCAGCAGGCGGTCCAGCGCTTCGTCGAAGGGCAGCAGGCCGGCGTTCATGGCGTCTCCTTGGCGCTGACGTAATCGAGGATGAAGTCGGCAATCGCCCCTGCGTCGTTGAGCGGCAGCAACGGCAGCGGGCAGGCGATGGCCTCGTCACTGGCGACCGCGACCACATGCGGATTGTCCGGCCACAGCGGCGCCTTGCCGACCGCCGGGCGGTGGATCTCGATCTTGGGCACCGGCGCCGCCTTGTAGCCCTCGATCAGCACCAGGTCGCTGGGCGCCAGCAGTGCCAGCTGTTCCTCCAGCGTCGGCTCCGGCTGGCCGCGCAGCTCGTGCATCAGCACCCAGCGGTCGTCGGACAACATCAACACCTGGGTGGCGCCGGCCTCGCGGTGGCGCCAAGAGTCCTTGCCAGGCTTGTCGATGTCGAAGCCGTGGTGGGCATGCTTGATGATGGAGACGCGCAGGCCGCGGCGGGTGAACTGCGGGATCAGCTTTTCGATCAGGGTGGTTTTGCCGGAGCCGGACCAGCCGGCGAAGCCGAAGACTTTCATTCGTGGATATTCGCTTTGCGCCGTCTGGCTTCCCGGCGTCTCATCGTTCGAAGGTCGGAGGATACAACAGCGCTCAATCGCCCCCTGCGCCGCTGCCCTTGGGCGGCGGCAACGCCTCCAGGAAAGCCACCGCGTCCGCCTCCACCCGGGTGCGGCGCATCGGCGGCAGGCTGCGCCAGACCACCTTGCCGTAGGATTTCTCGATCATGCGCGGATCGCAGATGCAGAGCACGCCGCGGTCGCGCTCGGTGCGGATCAGGCGGCCGGCGCCCTGCTTCATGTTGATCACCGCGCGCGGCAGCTGGTGGTGGATGAAGGGGCTGAGACCCTGCTTCTGCATGTGCTCGACACGGGCGGCCAGCACTGGATCGTCCGGCGGGGCGAAGGGCAGCTTGTCGATGACGACCAGCGACAGCGCGTCGCCCGGCACGTCCACGCCTTCCCAGAAGCTCTGGCTGGCGACCAGCACCGCATTGCCGAGGCGGCGGAAGCGCTCCAGCAATTCGGTGCGGGAACCCTCGCCCTGCAGCAGCAACGGCAGCTTGTCGCCGCTGCCTTCCAGGCCCTGGGCGATCAGCTCATGCACCCGGCGCATCGCCCGCAGCGAGGTACACAGCACGAAGGCGCGACCCTGGGCGGCGCGGATCAGCGGCAGCGCGGTGCGCGCCACCCGCTCGATGTAGTCCGGCGCATTCGGGTCCGGCATGTTCTGCGGCGAGTACAGCAGGGCCTGCTCGCCATAGTCAAAGGGGCTGCCCCACACGGCGGTGTCCGGCGGCGGATCCATCCAGGCCAGGCCGAGTTCGCGGCAGTAGTGGCCGAAATCCTTGCCCACCGCCAGCGTGGCGGAGGTGAAGATCCAGGCCCGCGGCTGCGCTTCCAGCTGGCGCTTGAACACGTCGGACACATGCAGCGGCGTGGCGTTGAGCGCCATCGAGTGGGCGAACACTTCCACCCAGCGGATCAGGTCCTTCTCGCCCGGGCTCTGCCAGTTGCCCAGGCGTTCGCCCATCTCCTGGCTGCGCCGCAGGCAGTTGGCCAGGCCCTCGGAACGCTCCGCCTGGGTCTCCAGCACCGCCTCGAACTTCTGCAGAGCTGCCGCCAGGGCGTCCACCTGGGCGTCGAAGCCCTGGCGCTCGGCGGCCTGGGCGGCGGACAAGCGCGCGCTCTCGGCGCCGAACACCAGGCGCAGGTCGCGCGCCGCCTTCTCCAGGTTGCGGCTCTCGTCGATCATGGCCACGCAATCGCGCGCCGCGGCCACGGTTTCCGAGCGGGTGTCGCGCGCCAGCTCCAGCACCTGGGCGGTGGATACGCTCTCGCCGAAGAACAGGCTGGCGGTTTCCGGCAGCTGGTGGGCCTCGTCGAAGATCACCGCGTTGCAGGCCGGCAGCAGCTCGCCCATGCCCTCGTCGCGCAGCATCACGTCGGCGAAGAAGAGGTGGTGATTCACCACCACCACGTCCGCGTCCATGGCGTTGCGCCGGGCGTTCATGACGAAGCATTCCTTGACGTCCGGGCAGTCCTGGCCGAGGCAGTTGTCGCGGGTGGAGGTGGCGGCGATCCAAGCGGCGGAATCCTCCCGCACCTCGGTGCACTCGGCCTTGTCGCCGGTCTGGGTGCGATCGGCGAAGCGGGCGATGGCGCGCAGGTCGGCGGCATCCTGGGCGGTGAGGAAGCGGCCGTCCCTGGCGTTGCGGGCGAGGTGGTAGGGGCAGACGTAGTTGGCGCGGCCCTTCAGCAGCGCGATGGAGACCGGCACCTTGAGCGCGGCGCGCACCGTCGGCAGGTCGCGGTTGAAGAGCTGGTCCTGCAGCGTCTTGGTGCCGGTGGAGACGATGACCTTGCCGCCGGCGAGCAGCGCCGGCACCAGGTAGGCGAAGGTCTTGCCGGTGCCGGTGCCGGCCTCGGCCACCAGCACGCCATGGCTGCGGATCGCCGCGCCTATCTTCTCCGCCATCTCGATCTGCTGCGGACGCGGGCGATAGCCGGGGATCGCCTGGACCAGCGGACCTTCGGTGGAAAAGACGTGGGCGAAGTCAGTCATGGGTGTTGCGGGAAAACCGGCATTCTAAGCCATGCGGCGGGCGTCGCGGGCCTTACGGCGGCCTTGCGGCGGGCTGACGTTCCGCCAGCGGTTACACATTGGCGTCATCTTGGCTTGTCAGCATCGCGGGCTCCCTTCATCTCCCACCCGCAAGAGTCCGCCAGACGCCATGATCCGCCCCCTGCACAAGCCTACCTTTCCCCGCCTGCGCCGCCTCGCGGTGCTCGCCCTCGCCCTGCCCCTGCTCGCCTGCACCGGCGACAGCGACGATGACGATGCCCCCGCCCCCGCGCCGACCCCGGTGCTGAGCAGCATCAAGCTGAGCCTGCTCGGCCGCTACTCCACCGGCGAGTTCGGCGTGAGCGCGGCGGAGATCCCGGTCTACGATCCGGCCACCAAGCGCGCCTTCGTCGTCAATGCGCAGAAAGGCATGGTCGATGTGCTGGACCTCTCCAACCCGGCCGCGCCCACGCTGGTCGGCACCCTGGACGCCAGCGCCGTCGCCGCCGGCGCAGAGGTGAACAGCGTCGCCCTGCACGACGGCATCGTCGCCCTCGCCATCCAGGCGGCGGTGAAGACCGATCCCGGCTTCGTCGGCCTCTACCGCGCCGACACCCTGGCGCTGATCGGCCAGGTCGGCGTCGGCGCCCTGCCCGACATGCTCACCTTCACCCCGGACGGCAAGACCCTGCTGGTCGCCAACGAAGGCGAACCCAGCGACGACTACCAGACCGACCCGGAAGGCTCCATCAGCGTCATCGACGTCAGCAACCCGGCCGCGCCGCTCGCCCGTGTCGCCGACTTCGCCGCCTGGAACGGCCGCGAGGCCGAGCTGCGCGCCAACGGCGTGCGCATCTACGGCCCCAACGCCAGCGCCGCGCAGGATCTGGAGCCGGAGTACATCGCCATCTCCGCCGACGGCAGCACCGCCTGGGCCACGCTGCAGGAGAACAACGCCCTGGCGCGCATCGACATCGCCAGCGCCAGCGTCACCGCCATCCTGCCGCTGGGCTACAAGGACCACGGCCTGGCCGCCAACGCCATCGACGTCAGCGACACGCCGCCGGCCATCGACATCGCGCCGCGCCCCGGCGTGCTCGGCATGTACATGCCGGACGCCATCGCCGCCTACAGTGCCGGCGGCCAGACCTACCTGGTGATGGCCAACGAGGGCGATGCCCGCGCCTGGGGCGAGGGCGACCCCGCCTACTGGGCGGGCGATGCCAGCAAGGGCTTCGTCGAGGAATTCCGCGTCAAACACCTCAGCCGCACCAATGGCTTCGCCGGCCGCCGCGGCGACGACCTGCCGCCGCAGCTGGATGCCCTGGCCGCCGGAGCCCTGCTCAACCCGGTCACCTTCGCCTGGTGCGGCGCCACCGCCGGCAACCCCGGCGCCTGCCGTGACGATGCCCAGCTCGGCCGCCTCAAGGTCACCTGGACCCTGGGCTATCGCACCGACAGCAGCGGCAACCCGGTGATGTTCGACACCAGCGGCGCCGAGAACCCGGCCGGCAACCGCCTGATGTACGACCAGTTGTACGCCTTCGGCGGCCGCTCCTTCTCCATCCGCGACAGCGCCGGCAACCTGGTGTGGGATTCCGGCGGCGAGTTCGAAACCTATCTCGCCAGTGACGCCTGCCGCGTCGGCCCGGCCCGCGACATTCCGTGCAAGACCTGGTTCAACTCCGGCCATGACGAAGGCGATGCCTTCGACGCCCGCAGCGCGGCCAAGGGACCGGAACCGGAAGGCATCGAGATCGGCACCCTGGGCGGCAAGACCTTCGCCTTCATCGGCCTGGAACGCATGGGCGGCGTCATGGTGTACGACATCACCACGCCCGCCGCACCGACCTTCGTTGACTACTTCAACACCCGCGCCGACTGGAGCACCGCCGATCCCTCCACCGTGCTCTCCACGGTGGGAGACCTCGGCCCCGAGGGCCTGAAGTTCGTCGCCGCCGACAAGTCGCCCAATGGCAAGCCGCTGCTCATCGTCGGCAACGAAGTCAGCGGCACCACCTCCATCTTCCAGATCGAGCAGATCTTCCAGTAAGCCCCGGGCACCGGCCGGGCCACCGTGCCCGGCCGGTGCCGCCGGCATTTTTCAGATTCTATTCACACCGACGCAAGACAACCGGACATCGCCTGGAAGGAAACCGCAACGCTTCCTTCATCCGTGTGAAATCTCACGTTCGGACAATTGCATTTCCCCCTCATCGCTTCGATCTCGGAGAACTTCGTGAACAAGTCGCAAGACCTCGACGACCTGCCCGCCAACACCTCGGACAACGAACACTTCCAGGCGGTCGTCAACCGCGTGGTGAGCCGCCGCGGCTTCCTCAAGACCGGCGCAGGCCTCTCCGCCGCCGCCTTCTTCTCCGCCTCGCTGACCGCCTGTGGCGGCGACGACGACGATGACGACGAAGCCGCCGCACCGCCGAGTACGCCGGCCACCCCCACCCTGGGTTTCACCGCCATTCCCGTCGGCACCGGCGACGAAATCGTGGTGCCCGCCGGCTACAGCAGCTACGTCATCGCGCCCTGGGGCTCGCCGCTGTTCAGCGACTCTCCGGCCTGGCTGCCGGATGGCACCAACACCGGCGCCGACCAGGGCCGCCAGGTGGGCGACAACCACGACGGCATGGCCTACTTCGCCATCGACGGCAGCAACGAAGGCCTGCTGACGATGAACCACGAATACACCAACTACGAGTACCTGTTCGGCGCCGCCGGCACCACGCCGTGGACGGCCGACAAGGTCACCAAGGCAATCAACGCCCACGGCATCTCCGTCATCCACATCAAGAAGAACGGCAGCGGCCAGTGGGAAGTGCAGGTCGGCTCCAGCTACAACCGCCGCCTCACCGGCTACTCGCCGATGCAGATCACCGGCCCGGCTGCCGGCCACGCCCTGCTGCGCACCAGCACCGACCCCAGCGGCACCATCGTCTACGGCACCTTCAACAACTGCGCCAACGGCCGCACGCTGTGGAACACCTACCTCACCTGCGAGGAGAACTTCAACAGCTACTTCGGCACCACCAGCGGCGCCGACACCCGCGACATCTACATGCGCCGCTACGGCCTCAACGCCACCGGCACCAGCTACCGCTGGGAAGAATTCGAAGACCGCTTCGACTATGTGAAGGAGCCGAACGAGTACAACCGTTTCGGCTGGGTCGTCGAGATCGACCCCTTCACGCCGGGCTCCCTGCCGAAGAAGCGCACCGCGCTCGGCCGGGTGAAGCACGAGAACGCCGCCATGACCCTCTCCGCCGACAAGCGTGTGGTGGTGTACATGGGCGACGACCAGGCCAACGACTACATCTACAAGTTCGTCTCCGACGGCACCTACGACGCCGCCCGCGGCACCGCCAACGGCGACCTGCTGGACAGCGGCAAGCTCTACGTCGCCCGGTTCCTGGATGGCGCCGCCACCGGCGACTTCATGGGCACCGGCGAATGGATCCTGCTGGACAAGACGGCCAACGCCACCCTGGCCGCCGACAGCAGCTTCGCCAGCCAGGCCGAAGTGCTGATCCACACCCGCCTTGCCGGCGACGCCGTCGGCGCCACCAAGATGGACCGCCCGGAGTGGATCGCGGTGCACCCCAGCACCGGCGAGGTCTACTGCACGCTGACCAACAACTCCGGCCGCAGCGTCACCGACGACGCCAACCCGCGCACCAGCAACGTCTACGGCCAGATCATCCGCTGGCGCGAAACCGGCAGCGACGCCGCCGCCCTCACCTTCGAGTGGGATCTGTTCGTGCTGGCCGGCAACCCGATCGCCTACCCGGACCGTACCGACCTGCGCTCCGGCTCGGCCAACGTCACCGCCGACAACACCTTCAACAGCCCGGATGGCCTGGGCATAGATGGCAACGGCCGGCTGTGGATCCAGACCGACGGCAGCTTCGCCAACACCGGCAACTACCAGGGCCAGGGCAACAACCAGATGCTCTGCGCCATCCCGGAAACCGGCGAGATCCGCCGCTTCCTGGTCGGCCCCTCCGGCTGCGAGCTCACCGGCATGACCTGGTCGCCCGACTACAAGACCATGTTCGTGAACATCCAGCACCCGGGCGAAGCCGGCTCCCACCCCCGGGCGCCGGACGCCGCCACCCGCGGCGGCCTGAGCATGGACCAGTACCTGGCGCAGAACCCGCTGGCCTTCAGCCAGTGGCCGGATGCCGCCGGCGGCCGGCCGCGCTCCGCCACCGTGGTCATCGTCAAGAACGATGGCGGCGTGATCGGTACCTGAGGCCCAGGCTACGCAGCAAGCACCCGCGCTCCCCGACAGGGGCGCGGGCAGTGCGAACCCGCTCCCGCCAGGGGGCGGGCAAGCCCGCCCGCAGCACCACCGCCGCACGCAAAACGCACAGATCAGACACGCCTTGCACGCCTTCACGCCACGCCCGTCTTTCCCGTCCGTCTGCCCGCCGTCCCGGCGCGCCAGCCTCGCCCGTCGGCCGCGGTCATGACAGCCGGATTCGAACGCCTGCAGTCCCGCCTCGCCGGCTACCTGCCGATGTTGGTGTGGCTGCTCGCCATCACCTTCTGTGCCTGGGTATGCGCCAGCCTGTTCTGGGCCTTCGCCGGCCCCGGCCGCCTGGGCACCCAGCCGCGTCCGGAAACCGATCCGCGCAAGGCCGCGCAGCAGATCATCCAGGCCCTGGGCGGCCACGCCAGCCAGACCGCCACCGCCGCGGTGGCGCCGCCCGCCCGCTACAGCCTCATCGGCCTCGCCACCGGCTTCGGCGACAAACCCGGCTTCGCCCTGCTGCACACCGAAGACGGCCAGACCCTGCCGCTGCTGCTGGACGAAAGCACCGCCGACGGCCTGCGCCTGGTCGCCATCCACACCGACCGCATCGAACTCGACCGCGATGGCCGCCGCCAGGAACTGCGGCTGGCCGCCCGCCCGGACGACAACGACGACCGCGACGAAGTCGCCAGCGCCCCGCCGCCTCCGGCGCACGCGCTGCCACCCGCCGGCGCC
>NZ_WUEI01000086.1 GCF_012911025.1 Azoarcus sp. TTM-91
CCCCCATCCCGGCCAGATGCGCATGTAGTATCCGCCGCAGTTCCAGGATGGCCTCCGGTGTCTCCTGCACGCTGTGCCAGGAGGCCACCACCTTCTCCGAGGCCGCGCCCTCCAGGTGGGCGCTGGCGTAGGGCACCACACCGTCCGACGAATCCCGCAGCGCCAGCTCCGGCGTGTCGTTGCCGATGATGGAGTGGTAGGGCACCGCCGGTGAGATCGGCAGGCCTGCGGCCAGGCGGACGAAAGGATCCTGATCGCTGAGGTTGTCTATGCTGTTCAGCGGCCGCAGTACCGGCGCCGCGCTGGCGCTGCCCGGCGCCACCAGCAGCGCCGTCACCTCGGTCAGGCGGCCAAGCAGGGATACCGGCAAGCGCACCAGGCTGGCAGCCCAGCGCGACAGCGTGTTCTCGGCGAAAGGCGTGCCGCGATGCGGCGCGGCGATGAACACCGCGCGGCCCACGCCCGGCAGCGGCTCGAAGCGCAGGTAGGGCGCGAGCATCTTCTCCGCCCGCTCCCGCCGCCGTCCCTCCAGTGCGTACTTCTCCTGCACTGCCTCCCACAGGCGCTCGCCGGAAGACGACACCATCAGCCGCGACAGTACGCCGCCCATGCTGTGGCCCACCAGCACCATGCCTTGCGAAGCCGGCGCGGTACCGGCCGGATCGAAATGCGCCAGGGTGGCCGCGAGCGCCTCGCGTATCGCCTGGTTGTTCACCGCCAGCGGCGCGTTGGTCGGGTAATAAACCTGCCAGATCTGGTAATTGCGCCGCAGCGACTCATCGCCCATCACCTCGTTGGCGACGTTGATCCAGGCCTCCGGGCTGCTCGCCAGCCCATGCAGCATGACGACGATGCGGCGCTGCGGATCGTAGGGCTGCAGCAGATAGACGTGCGGCTGCTGCAGCACCTCACCCTGGCCCACCAGCGTCAGCAGCGCCTGGCTGGCGAAACCGGAGCGGGCCAGCCACAAGCCGTAGCCGGAGGTGAAGTCGGCAGCCAGCGGTACGTCCACGCCGGCCAGCCGCACGCTGTCGCGGCGATAGGGGTCATAGCCGGTGATGTGGGCCTCCCGCGTCGCCAGCACCGCCGCCAGGGTTTCGCCCGGAAAAGCCGCCACCATGCTCACCGCCGGGAACGGCGTCTCGCTCCAGGGCAGTTCCTCGCTGCCGCCCTTCACCACCCGTTTGTCGGTCACCGCCACCAGCTCGGCGCCCAGGCCATCGCGGCGGTACTGGTTGCGCATGCCGGAGAAGGACAGCGAAGCCGCCGGCAACAGCGCGTCCGGCACGCTGCGGCCGCGCGCCAGACGCACCTCCGACATATGGCCATGCACCCGCCAGCCGGCCAGCTCCAGCTGCACGCCCTCGCTGCCTTCGGGCCTTGCCTGAGGGCTGTCGTGGTAGCGCTCGAACAGGCCGGACACCAGTTGCTGTACCGCGAAATTGTAGTAATCCCGCACCTGTGTCTGCCTGTCCTCCAGCGCCCGTTCGCCGGGACCGCGCCGGCTGAAGAAGAGATAGGCGTAGGCGTGCCGTGCCGCCTCCAGATAGGCGGCCGCGGTCGCCACCCCGTCCTGGGGCTGCACCCGCTCCAGGTCGAGCGCAGCCTGCAGCCACAACTCCGCCAGCGCGGACAGGCGCTGCTCCTCGCTGAGCCCGTCCGGCCGGCCGAGCGCCGCCCGGCAATCCTCCCCCGCGGTATCGCAGGCTTCCGCCTCCAGCCCCACCACCTGCAGCGCCGCCACCGTCGGCGTGCTGAGGTGCCCGGTGGAAAGCACGTCTCCCCGGCGCAGGCTCATGTAATCGCGGCTATCCCGCGGACTGACCTTAACGCCGGCGCAGGCAGCCAGCATCGAAACGGCGAGGAGCAGCGCCAGCCAGCGGCAGGCGGAACGGACGAAGCGCGGGACGGACATCGGCAGACCAGCAGTGGACCGGTAGTGGCATGAAGAGACCGCGCGCCGGTATCAGCCGCAGCGCCCTGCTCCATCACCGATTAATTAAACGAAAATAGGAAATAAGACAAAGAAGGTTACCACTCCGCGGTACAACACTGTTCTCCGTCTAAAAAGACGCCGATTCATGCGCTTCATTGACTAATATTCAACAGTAGAAGGATAATTGGACCGCAGGCGAGCCCACCTGGAGCAAAAGCAAGGAAACCCCCAGCTGGTATGCTCCGTGGCGTGGCTTCCATGACGACATGCCATGCCGGACGCAAGCGGGTATCGCCCGCCTGGAGCGGCAGGGCGTGGCAAGGGTCCGCGGCAAAGCGCGGGCGGCGTTCCGTTTTTTCCGTATCAGGACGATCCATGCCGGACAGCTCCCCCTCCCCCGGAACGACCCCCCTGGCGCTTCGGTGTCCGGCCGGGCGGCAGGCCAGCCGCATCTCCCGGCGCCGCCTGACCCTGCTGCTGCCGCTGGCCCTGCTGGCCGGCTGCGGCACCCTGGCGCCGGACTATGAACAGCCGCCGCTGCCGGTGTCGGCCGCCTACCCGCTGGATGCACCGCTGCCGGTTGGCGGCACGCCGCCTGCGCTGCTGGCCTGGCAGGACTACTTCACCGACCCGCAGCTGCGCAAGCTGATCGCCAGCGCGCTGACCAACAACCGCGACCTGCGCAGCGCGGTGCTGCGGGTGGAAGAGGCCCGTGCCAGCTACGGCCTCCGCCGCGCCGACCGCTTTCCCACCGTGGGCCTGGCCGGGGACGCCACCCGCGGACGCACGCCGGCGGACCTCAGCCTCACCGGCAAGGCGGAGGTGGCCGGCCAGTACCAAGCCGGCTTCGGCATCTCCAGCTGGGAGCTGGATTTCTGGGGCCGGGTGCGCAGCCTGGAAGACGCCGCGCTGCAGGAATACCTCGCCACCGACGCCGCCCGCCAGGCCTTCGCCCTCAGCCTGGTCGCCCAGGTGGCGGACGCTTACCTCGCGTTGCGGGAGCTGGACGAACGCATACGCCTCGCCCGCGAGACCATCGCCAGCCGCGAGGAGTCCTTCCGCATCTTCAACCGCCGCTACCAGGTCGGCGCCACCTCCCGGCTGGATCTCACCCAGGTGGAGACGCTGCTGGCGCAGGCGCAGGCGCTGGGCGTTCAGCTGGAGCAGAGCCGCGCAGCCCAGGCCCATGCGCTGGCCGAGCTGGTGGGCGCGCCACTGGAACTCGCCTCCGCACCGGACCTGGACCGCGACGGCGGCCTGCAGGTGCTGCGTCCCGGCCTGCCCGCCGAACTGCTCAACAACCGGCCGGACATCATCGCCGCCGAGCGCCGGCTGAAAGCGGCCAACGCCAGCATAGGCGCCGCCCGCGCCGCTTTCTTCCCGCGCATCACCCTCACCGCCTCCGCCGGCACCGCCAGCGCCGAGCTGGAGGGGCTGTTCGACGCTGGCAGCGGCAGCTGGCGCTTCATGCCCAGCCTGTCGCTGCCACTGTTCGATGCCGGCCGCAACCGTGCCAGCCTGGAGCTGGCCGAGGTGCGCCGCGACCTCGCCGTGGCCAGCTACGAGAAGACGGTGCAGACCGCCTTCCGCGAAGTCGCCGACGCCCTCTCCGCCCAGCGCTGGCTGGGCGAGCAGCTGCGCATCCTGGAGGGCAGCCTCGCCACCCAGGCGGAGCGCGCCCGCCTTGCGCAGCTGCGCTACGACAACGGCGCCGCCCGCTACCTGGAGGTGCTGGACGCCCAGCGCGAACTCCTGTCCGCCCAGCAGCAGGTGGTGCAGACCCGCCGCGCCCTGCTCTCCAGCCAGGTGGCGCTGTACGCCGCCCTCGGCGGCGGCTCGGCCGCGACCTCACCCGCCACCACCGCAACCGCCCCATCGCCCACCGAGTAGGCCCCTGCCATGAAGCCATCGATCAAGAACAACAAGCTGATTCCCGTCATCGTGGCGCTGGTGGTCGCGCTCGGCGGCTGGGCAGTCTGGAAGGCACTGCAGCCCAAGGGACCGGGCGAGGGCTTCGTCAGCGGCAACGGCCGTATCGAGGCCACCGAGATCGACGTCGCCACCAAGCTCGGCGGCCGGGTGGTGGACATCTTTGCCGGCGAGGGCGACTTCGTGAAGGCCGGCGACGTGCTGGTGCAGATGCAGATAGACGTACTGCAGGCCCAGCGCGACGAGGCCCGCGCCCAGCATCAGCAAGCCATCAACAACGTCGCCAGCGCCGAGGCCCAGGTCGCAGTGCGGGAAAGCGACCGCGCCGCCGCCGAGGCCCTGGTAGGCCAGCGCCAAAGCGAGCTGGACGCCGCCCGCCGCCGGCTGGCGCGCTCCCAGACCCTGTCCGGCGAAGGCGCAGCCTCCATCCAGGAACTCGACGACGATCGCGCCACCGTGCGCAGCGCCGAAGCGGCGGTAAGCGCCGCACGCGCCCAAGTGGCGGCGGCGGTGGCCGCCATCGCCGCCGCCAAGGCCCAGTTGGTGGGGGCGAAATCCGCGGTGGAGGCGGCGGCCGCCACCGTCGCCCGGGTGGAGGCGGACATCACCGACAGCCAGCTGAAGTCGCCGCGCGACGGCCGGGTGCAGTTCCGCGTCGCCCAGCCGGGCGAGGTGCTGGGCGCCGGTGGCAAGGTGCTCAACCTGGTGGACCTGGCCGACGTCTATATGACCTTCTTCCTGCCGGAACAGGCCGCCGGCCGGGTAGCGATGGGCAGCGAGGCCCGCATCATCCTCGACGCCGCGCCGAACTACGTCATCCCCGCCCGCATCTCCTTCGTTTCCAGCACCGCCCAGTTCACCCCCAAGACGGTGGAAACCGCGAGCGAGCGGCAGAAACTGATGTTCCGGGTGAAGGCGCAGATTCCGCCCGAACTGCTGCAGCAGCACCTGAAGCAGGTGAAGACCGGTCTGCCCGGCGTCGCCTGGCTCAAGCTCGACGCCCAGGCGCAATGGCCCGCCGAGTTGCAGACGCGGTTGCCTGAATGAACGAGGTGCCCAGCAACGGCGGCCGCCCGGTCGTCCGCATCGCCGGCGTCAGCCTGAGCTACGGCAAGACGCTGGCGCTGGACGGCGTGGACCTGGACATTCCCGCCGGCCGCATGGTCGGCCTGATCGGGCCGGACGGCGTCGGCAAGTCCAGCCTGCTGTCGCTGGTCGCCGGCGCCCGCGCCATCCAGGACGGCACGGTGGAAGCGCTGGGCGGCGACATGGCCGACCGCCGCCACCGCGAACGGGTCTGCCCGCACATCGCCTACATGCCGCAGGGCCTGGGCAAGAACCTCTACCCCACGCTGTCGGTGGAAGAGAACCTGCAGTTCTTCGGCCGCCTGTTCGGCCACGATGCCGGAGAGCGGCGGCGGCGCATCGACCAGCTCACCCGCGCCACCGGCATGCACACCTTCCTCGACCGTCCGGCGGGCAAGCTCTCCGGCGGCATGAAGCAGAAGCTGGGGCTGTGCTGCGCGCTCATCCACGACCCCGACCTG
Source organism: Azoarcus sp. TTM-91 (assembly GCF_012911025.1). Lineage (GTDB taxonomy): Bacteria > Pseudomonadota > Gammaproteobacteria > Burkholderiales > Rhodocyclaceae > Azoarcus. The sequence goes on from NZ_WUEI01000086.1 coordinate 5,413, forward strand.
CTGATCCTCGATGAGCCCACCACCGGCGTCGACCCCCTCGCCCGCAACCAGTTCTGGGACCTCATCGGCCGCATCCGCCAGACCCGCAAGGGCATGAGCGTGATCGTCGCCACCGCCTACATGGACGAGGCGGAGCGCTTCGACTGGCTGGTGGCGATGGACGACGGCAAGGTGCTGGCCACCGGCACGCCACAGGAGCTGCACCGCAAGACCGGCTGCGACTCGCTGGAAACCGCCTTCATCGCCCTGCTGCCGGAGGAGAAGAAGCGCGGCCACCGCGCGGTGGAAGTACCCCCGCTGGCGGAAGACGCCGGCGACGGCGACGTCGCCATCGAGGCGCGCGAACTCACCATGCGCTTCGGCGACTTCACCGCGGTGGACAAGGTCAGCTTCCGCATCCGCCGCGGCGAAATCTTCGGCTTCCTCGGCTCCAACGGCTGCGGCAAGTCCACCACCATGAAGATGCTCACCGGCCTGCTGCCGGCCAGCGAAGGCCAGGCCTGGCTGTTCGGCAAGGAGGTGGACCCGCGTGACATCGACACCCGCCGCCGCGTCGGCTACATGTCCCAGGCCTTCTCGCTCTACGGCGAACTCACGGTGGAGCAGAACCTGGTGCTGCACGCCCGCCTGTTCCAGGTGGCGGAGGCCGACATCCCCGGCCGGGTGGACGAGATGGTGGCGCGCTTCGATCTCGACGCGGTGCGCGGCGCGCTGCCGGAGAACCTGCCGCTGGGCATACGCCAGCGCCTGTCGCTGGCGGTGGCCATGGTGCACAAGCCCGACCTGCTGATCCTGGACGAGCCCACCTCCGGCGTCGATCCGGTGGCGCGCGACACCTTCTGGGGGCTAATGGTGGATCTCGCCCGCAAGGACAAGGTCACCCTCTTCATCTCCACCCACTTCATGAACGAGGCCGAGCGCTGCGACCGCATCTCCCTGATGCATGCCGGCAAGGTGCTGGTGAGCGCGCCGCCGGCCGAGCTGGTGGAGCAGCGCCAGGCAGACAGCCTGGAGCAGGCCTTCATCGCCTACCTGAAGGACGCCGGCGCCGAGGGCGACCAGCCGGATGCGGACGAGGCGGCGGAATCCCCGGTGTCCGCCAGCCGCGCCGAGCCGCCGCGCCGCCGCTTCAGCCTGGCGCGGGCGCTGAGCTTCAGCCTGCGCGAATCGCTGGAGCTGCAGCGCGACCCGGTGCGCGCCACCCTGGCGCTGGCCGGCACGCTGATCCTGATGTTCATCATGGGCTATGGCATCAGCCTGGACGTGGAAGACCTCAGCTTCGCCGTGCTGGACCGCGACCAGACCACGCTGAGCCAGAACTACGCCCTCAACCTCGCCGGCTCGCGCTACTTCATCGAACACCCGCCCATCAGCGACTACGCCGACCTCGACCGCCGCATGCGCAGCGGCGAGCTGGCGCTGGCGATCGAAATTCCGCCCGGCTTCGCCCGCGACGTACTGCGCGGAAATACGGTGCAGATTGGCGCCTGGTTCGACGGCGCCATGCCCTCGCGGGCGGAAACCGTGCAGGGCTATATCCAGGGCATGCACCAGAGCTGGCTGCAGGACATGGCGCGCACCCGCCTCGGCCAGGACGCCAGCGCCGGCAACGCCACCATAGAAACCCGCTTCCGCTACAACCCGGACGTGGAAAGCCTGCCGGCGATGGTGCCAGCGGTGATGCCCATCCTGCTGCTGATGATCCCGGCCATGCTCACCGCGCTGTCGGTGGTGCGGGAGAAGGAGCTGGGCTCCATCGTCAATCTCTACGTCACCCCGGTGACACGGGCGGAATTCCTCATCGGCAAGCAGCTGCCCTACATCCTGCTGGGCATGCTCAACTTCCTGCTGCTCACCTTGCTCGCCATCACCGTGTTCGGCGTTCCTATCAGCGGCAGCTTCCCGACGCTGGCGCTGGCCATGCTGGTGTTCGTCGCCTTTGCCACCGGTTTCGGCCTCTTTGCCTCCATCTTCACCCGCAGCCAGATCGCCGCCATCTTCGTCGCCGTCATCGGCACCATGATCCCGGCAATCCAGTTCGGCGGCCTGCTCAACCCCATCTCCTCGCTGGAAGGGCCGGGCCGCCTCATCGGCGAGCTCTACCCCGCCAGCCACATCCTGGTGATCAGCCGCGGCGTGTTCAGCAAAGGCCTGGGCCTGGCCGACCTGCACAGCGCCTTCGTGCCCATGCTGATCGCGGTGCCGGTCATCGTCGGCCTCTCCATCATGCTGCTGAAGAAACAGGACAGCTGACCATGAGCCGCCCCGCCAACATCTACCACCTCGGCATCAAGGAGCTGTGGAGCCTGCTGCGCGACCCCATCATGATCGCGCTCATCGCCTACACCTTCACGCTGGACGTCTACACCGCCTCCACCGCCATCCCGGAGTCGCTGCACATGGCGCCCATCGCCATCGTGGACGAGGACCAGTCGCCGCTGTCGGCGCGCATCGCCTCCGCCTTCTACCCGCCGCATTTCGTGCGCCCGGCGATGATCTCCTTGTCCGAGATCGACCCGGGCATGAACGACGGCAGCTACACCTTCGTGCTCAACATTCCACCCGACTTCCAGCGCGATGTCCTGGCTGGCCGTTCGCCCGCGGTACAGCTCAATGTGGACGCCACCCGCATGAGCCAGGCCTTCACCGGCAACAACTACGTGCAGCAGATCGTGCTCGCCGAGGTGAACGAGTTCGTGCAGCGCTACCGCGGCAGCGCAGCACCCCCGGTGGACCTCGCGCTGCGCGCACGTTTCAACCCCTCGCTGACACAGACCTGGTTCGGCTCGCTGATGAAGATCATCGACAACGTCACCATGCTGTCCATCATCCTCGCCGGCGCCGCGCTGATCCGCGAGCGCGAGCACGGCACCATAGAACATCTGCTGGTGATGCCGGTGACGCCGGGCGAGATCATGCTGGCCAAGGTGTGGTCGTCCTCGCTGGTGGTGCTGGCCGCCGCCGGCATCTCGTTGATGGTGATGGTGCAGGGCGTGCTGCAAGTGCCGGTGGGCGGCTCGGTCGCGCTCTTCCTCGCCTGCGCCGCGCTGCACCTCTTCGCCACCTCGTCCATGGGCATCTTCATGGCCACGCTGGCGCGCTCCATGCCGCAGTTCGGCCTGCTGATGATCCTGGTGCTGCTGCCGCTGCAGATGCTCTCCGGCGGCAGCACGCCGCGCGAGAGCATGCCGGAGGTGGTACAGAACGCGATGCTGGCCGCCCCCACCACCCACTTCACCGCCGCCGCCCAGGCCATTCTCTACCGCGGCGCCGGCATCGACGTGGTGTGGCCGCAGATGCTGGCCACTCTCGCCATCGGCTGCGTCTTCTTTCTCATCGCGCTGAACCGCTTCCGCAAGACCATCAGCCAGATGGCATAGACAGGCCCGTGCGTGCCATCGGGTGAAAAAGCTCACGGCCTGTCCGCCTTTGCCGCGGGCAGTGTGCGATTACCTGCTAAGGTTGGCGCCCTCATGCCAGAACGCGACTCCAGCCGACGCCCCGGCCGCCCCAAGGGCAGCGATACCGCGTCGCGCGAAAAACTCCTGTACGCCGCCCTCACCGCCTTCGCCCGCCTGGGCTACGAAGGCGCACGCCTGCGCGACATCGCCGCGGAAGCCGGCTTCGACGTCTCCATGATCGCCCACCACTTCGGCTCCAAGGCCGAACTGTGGACCGCGGTGGTGGATGAACTACGACAAAGGCAGATCCCCCGCCTGGCGGACTTCGACCGCCTCGCCCAGCCAGAGCTGCCGCTGGCCTTCCGCTTGTCCCAGGGCATCGCCACCTTCATCGACCAACTCACCACCGAGCCGGACGCGGTGAGCTTCGTCACCCGCCAGCTGTCCGAACCCGGCGAGCGGCTGGACTACCTCGTGGAACAGCTGATACGCCCCAGCGCCATCTGCTGCACGCCGCTGTGGCAGGAGGCGATGGAGGCCGGCATCATCAAGCGGGTGGACCCGGTGGTATTCCACCTCGGCCTCTTCGGCGGCCTCGCCACCGTACTGGCGGCAAGAGACGTCATCGCCCACATCAGCGGCAAGCAGCGCAGCCTGCCGGAGTTGAAGGAGGAGATGCTGCGGGGACTGTTGGGAAATGTGCTGCAGTTGCCGGGCAAGCCGGGCTGAGGGATTCCTGGGGAGTCCTGTTTACCGCCCGACAGAAAAGAAAACACCGGATTCGCTATCAACGAATCCGGCGTTTCTGGAATTCCTGGTGGACCGAAGGAGGATCGAACTCCCGACCTCTGCATTGCGAACGCAGCGCTCTCCCAGCTGAGCTATCGGCCCGAAAGAGCGGCATTATAGAGAGGCTTCCCCGAAAAGTGAAGCCTCGCCCTCAGGTTTCATCCTGCTCGCCGGAGCCTGCGGCGGCGCGGCCGAGACGGTCGCGGACGGCCCGCCATTCGGCCGTCGGTGGCAGCGCTTCCACCAGCAGCAGGTCGGCGCCGGCGGCGTCCAGGTCCCGCAGCGTGGCATAGAGATCATGGGCGTAGGCGGTGGCGTACAGCGGCGCCTGCTGCCAATGCACGCTCCCCTGCTCCGGCTTTGCCAGCGTGCGCGCCAGCACCGCGACGCGCAGGCCGGCGGCCAGGGACTGCGCCCATTCTCCGGCCAGCGCCGGCGCCTCCACCAGCCGCAATGGCGTGCGCGGCGCGTAGTGGGCGGCAAGCGCCCCGGACACGCGCGGCGCGGTTTCTTCGGCGGACGCCGGCTCGGTTGCTTGCGCCGCGTCACTGCGCACGCGCGGCTGCCGGCCGATCACCGCGGCAATCTGATCGGCGGTGATGGCGCCGGGGCGCAGGATTTCCGGCATGCTGCGGGAGAGATCGATGATGGTGGATTCGATGCCGAGCTCGCAGGCACCGCCATCCAGGATCATCGCCACCCGCTCGCCCAGTTCCTGCTGCACATGCGCGGCGGTGGTCGGGCTGATGCGGCCGAAACGGTTGGCGCTGGGTGCGGCGATGCCGGAGTCGAAAGCCTTCAGCAACGCCTGCGCCACCGGGTGGGCGGGCACGCGCAGGCCTACCGTATCCTGCCCGCCGGTGACTTCGTCCGGCACGCCCGGGTCCCGCTTCAGGATCATGGTCAGCGGGCCGGGCCAGAAGGCGCGTGCCAGGGCGATGGCCTCCTTGGGGATGGAAGAGGCCCAGCGTGGCAGTTGCTCCGCATCCGGCAAGTGGACAATCAGCGGATGGTCCGCCGGCCTGTCCTTGGCGGCGAAGATGCGGCGGGCGGCTTCCGGGTTCAGCGCATCCGCGGCCAGGCCGTAGACCGTCTCCGTCGGCAGGCCGACCAGATCGCCGGCGCGCAACAGATCGGCGGCCTGGGCGACGGCCTCCGGCGTGGCAGCGGTGATGCCGCCGCGGACAAGCTCATTCGCCATGGATGCCAATGGCCTCGCGAGCCTTCAGCGCGCGCTCCAGCACTTCGTCCGGCTTGTCGCCGATGACGACGAAGTGGCCCATCTTGCGGCCGGGGCGGGCGTGATGCTTGCCGTAGAGGTGCAGGCGCAGGCCGGGCACGCCGTGCAGCACCGACCAGTCCGGCTCGCGGTAGGCGCCATCGGCATGGCCGCCCTCGTACCAGAGTTCGCCCAGCAGGTTCACCATCACCGCCGCCGAATGCTGGCGCGGCTCGCCCAGCGGCAGGCCGCACAGGGCGCGCACCTGCTGTTCGTACTGGCTGGTGACGCAGGCGTCCATGGTGTGGTGGCCGCTGTTGTGGGGACGGGGCGCCATCTCGTTCACGAACAGCTCGCCGCGGCAGACGAAGAACTCCACGCCCAGCGTGCCGACGTAGCCGAGGTGGCCGGCGATGCGCTCGGCGATCTCCTGGGCGTCGTCGCGCAGGCAGGCGGAGCCGCGCGCGGGGGCAATGGAGACATCCAGGATGCCGTTGCGGTGGCGGTTCTCCACGGTGGGGAAGCAGCGCACCGCGCCGCGCTCATCGCGCGCCAGCACCACCGAGACTTCGTAGTCCAGCGCCAGCATCTTCTCCAGCACACAGGCTTCGCCCTTGAACTGGCGGAAGGCGGCGAGCGCCTCGTCGCGGTCGGCGACGCGTGCCTGGCCCTTGCCGTCATAGCCGAAGCGCGCCACCTTGAGCACCGCCGGGAACAAGCCGGCGTTGGCGTTGCGGAGGTCATCCTCGCTGCGGATGGCGGCGTACGGGCCGTGTGGCAAGTCGTTGCGGGCGAGGAAGCCCTTCTCCTCGATGCGGTTCTGGCACACCGCCACCGCGGCGGCGGCCGGGTGCACCGGCAGGAACTTGGCGAGGTAGTCCAGCGTGGCCGCCGGCACGTTCTCGAACTCGGTGGTCACGCCGGCACATTCGGCGGCGAGCCTGTCCAGCGCGGCGAAGTCGTCGTAGGCAGCCACCAGGTGGAAGTCGGCGATGCGGCCGGCCGGGCTGTTCGGGTCCGGGTCCAGCACCCACACCTTGTAGCCCATCTCATGGGCGGCGGCGACGAAGAAGCGCCCGAGCTGGCCCCCGCCCAGCATGCCCAGGGTGGCGGGCGGCAGGATGGGAGCGGACGAGGGGATATCGGACATGCAGGCCTCGGAGAAAGCGTCGTGGGCGCCGGAGCGGGCGCTCAATGAGCGGAAACGTTGGAAAACAGGTTGATCACCAGCACGCCGGCCATGATCAGGACGATGCCGATGATGGCGGCCAGGTCCAGCTTCTGGCCGAAGAAGAACAGCGCCGCCAGGCTGACCAGCACGATGCCGACGCCGGACCAGATGGCGTAGGCGATGCCCACAGGGATGTGGCGCAGGGTCTGCGACAGGCAGAAGAAGGCGATGCCGTAGCCACAGACCACGATCACCGATGGCCACAAGCGGCTGAAGCCCTCGGCGGCCTTCAGCGCGCTGGTGGCGATCACCTCGGCGACGATGGCGATGCCGAGCAGCAGATAGGCCTGGCTCATCGGCGGCTGCGCTCAGACCGGCGGCGGCAGTTCCATGGCCAGCACCGTCTCGGTCTGGCGGCGGCGGAAGTCGTCCAGTTGCGCGGCCAACGCCGGGTTCTCGTTGGCCAGCAGGGAGACCGCGAACAGGCCGGCATTGGCGGCGCCCGCCTCGCCGATGGCGAAGGTGCCGACCGGAATGCCCTTGGGCATCTGCACGATGGAGAGCAGCGAATCCTGCCCGGAAAGCGCCCGGGACTGCACCGGCACGCCCAGCACCGGCAGCGTGGTCTTGGCCGCCACCATGCCTGGCAGATGGGCGGCACCACCGGCGCCGGCGATGATGGCCTTGAGGCCGCGCCCGCGCGCCGTTTCGGCGTATTCGAACATCAGGTCCGGCGTGCGGTGGGCGGAAACCACCCGCGCTTCGTAGGGCACGCCGAACTCGGCCAGCACCTTGGCGGCGGCCTGCATGGTGGGCCAATCGGAATTGGAGCCCATGATGATGCCGACCAGAGGTTGCGCTTGCGTCATGGCAGGGCTCACTTGCCGGCGGCGCGGGCGGCGCGCTCGGCGGAAATCACCGTGTTTTCCAGCAGCATGGTGATGGTCATCGGGCCGACGCCGCCGGGCACCGGGGTGATGGCACCGGCGACTTCCTGCGCCGAGGCGAAATCGACGTCGCCGCACAGCTTGCCGGCGTCCGGGCCTTCCTGCAGGCGGTTGATGCCGACGTCGATCACGGTGGCGCCAGGCTTGATCATGTCGCCCTTGAGGAAACGCGGCTTGCCGATGGCGGCAACCACGATGTCCGCCCGGCGGGTGTGGAAGCCGAGGTCGCGGGTCCTGGAGTGGCACACGGTGACGGTGGCGCCGGCGTTGGTCAGCAACATCGCCATCGGCTTGCCGACGATGTTGGAACGGCCAATGACCACCGCCTCGGCCCCCGCCAGCTGCACACCGGCAGACTCCAGCATCTTCATGACGCCGTGCGGCGTGCACGGCAGGAAGGCTTCGCGGTTCTGCGACAGGCGGCCAACGTTCTCGGCGTGGAAGCCGTCCACGTCCTTGGCCACGTCGATGGCTTCCAGCACCGCGGTTTCATCGAACTGCGGGGGCAATGGCAACTGCACCAGGATGCCGTGCACCGCCGGATCGGCGTTGAGTTCGGCCAGCTTGGCCATGACATCCGCCGGCGCAGTGTCGGCGGCGTAGTCGAAGCGCAGCGAGCGGATGCCGGCCTTTTCGCAGGCGGCCACCTTGTTGCGCACATAAACCGCCGAGGCCGGATCGCCGCCGACCAGGATCACCGCGAGGCAGGGCTGCACGCCCCGGGCGGACAGGGCGGCCGCGCGTTCGGCGATTTCGCCGCGCACCTGGGCGGCAAGCGCATTGCCATCGATAATGCGGGAGGTCATCGGGGGAGCCTCGAAAAAAGCTCGCAATTTTATCGCAGCATCAGGGGCTTGTGCGCATCGATGATGGACGGCCGCGAAAGCACAGCCCGCGGCGGCCGGACGGCCGCCCAGCCCCACCGCGCTGCGGGCCGGCGATGCTGCCGCCGGCCCATGCCGGCTCATATCCACTTAGCGGCTGGCGACCGGCTCCACCGCCACCACGTGCTGCACCAGCTCCGCCAACGAGTGGGCGCCCATCTTCTCCATCACCCGGGCGCGGTGCACTTCCACCGTCTTGATGCTGATGCCGAGCACGTCGGCGATCTGCTTGTTGAGCTTGCCGGCGACGATGAGATTGAGCACTTCGCGCTCGCGCTGGGTGAGATGCTCCAGCCGGCGGGCAATGTCGGCCTCGGTGCGCCGCCTCGTGCGGCTGCTGCGCTCCTGCTCCAGGCACTGCTCGACCAGGCGGCGCATCTCGGCGTCGTTGAAGGGCTTCTCGATGAAATCCACCGCGCCGCGCTTCAGCGCGGACACCGCCATCGGCACGTCGCCATGGCCGGTGATGAAGATGACCGGCAGCGCGCAGTGGCGGCGCCCCAGCTCCTCGAACAGCTCCAGCCCGCTCATGCCCGGCATGCGCACGTCCAGCACCAGGCAGCCGGCCATGTCCGGCCGCCAGGCTTCGAGGAAGGATTCGGCGGAATCGAACGCCGCCACCGCGTAGCCGCTGGACTCCAGCATCCAGACCAGGGAATCGCGCAGGGCTTCGTCGTCGTCGACGATGTAGATGTACTGATCAGGCTCGGCGTGCGGCTCGCTCACTCGCGGCCTCCGTGGGCAAGGTAAACGAGAATATGGTACCGCCTTCCGGGTTGGCATCCACGACCAGCCTGCCGTCATGGAACTCGACGATGGAGCGGCAGATGTTGAGGCCCATGCCCATGCCTTCGGCCTTGGTGGTGTAGAAGGGCGTGAACAGGCGCAAGCGGTCTTCTTCGTCGATGCCGTGGCCACGGTCGATCACCGCCACTTCCACCGCGTGGGCGCCATAGGGCCGGGCGCGCACCGTCAGCACCCGCTCGTCCGCCACTGCGTCCGCCATCGCATCCATGCCGTTCTTGACCAGATTGAGCACCACCTGCTCGATCATGATGCGGTCGGCGTACACCGGCGGCAGGTCCGGCTCCAGCTCGGCATGGATGCGGATGCCCATGCGGCGGGCGTCGATCTCGGCAAAGCCGAGGGCGTCGTCCAGCACCTCCGAGATCTGCACCGCGCTGCGGCGCGGCTCGCTCTTCTTCACGAACTCGCGGATGCGGCGGATGATCTTGCCGGCACGCTCGGCCTGGAAGCTGGCCTTCTGCATCGCGCCCAGCAGTTCCTCCGGCCGGCCGTGGCCACCCTGCAGCCGGGTGACGCAGCCAGCGCAGTAATTGGCGATGGCCGACAGCGGCTGGTTCAGCTCGTGCGCCAGCGTGGAGGCCATCTCGCCCATGGTGATCAGGCGGCCGGTGCGCTGCAGGCGCTCCTCCTGCTGGCGCGAGACTTCGGCCGTCTGCTTGCGGTCGGTGATGTCGGTAGCGATGCCCATGCGCACCACCCGGCCATCCACCCAGCGGGTGGCCTGCTCGCGCACGTGGTACCAACGGCCGGACAGCGGATGCTGCAGCTCGCCGTCGAACAGCTCGCGCGGCAGATCGGCGACGGTGAGGCCGCGCGGATCGACGCGGTAGTCGCCCCGCTCCGGCTGCGGCACAGCGACGCCGCGCACGGTGCGGCCCACCGCGTCGAAGCCGTGGATGCTCTTGAAGGCGCGGTTGGCGAAGAGGATTTCATCGGTGCGGGCATCGGCCACGAACACCGCCGCGTCCAGCCCGTCCAGCACCGCCTCGAAGCGCTCGTGGGCGGCTTCCAGCGCGGCGCGGATGCGCTTGGGCTCGGTGATGTCGGTGACGGAGGCCATCCAGCCGGTCTGGCGGCCGGCGAGGTCGATCAGCGGCGAGAGGTAGAAGCGGGCATCCACCCGCTCGCCGTTGCGCCGGCGGATGCGCATCTCGAAGCCGCTGGGCGGCGCCCGCCCGGCCAGCGTCAGCGCCAGGTTGTGCTCGCAGGCCTCGCGCTCCTCCGGCGGCCAGTAGGGAAAGGGCGGCCCCATGCCCATCAACTCCTCCTCCTCCAGCCCGACCATGCGGCAGAAGGCGGCATTCACATAGATGATGCGGCCGGTGAGGTCGATGGCGCGCAGACCGGTCACCACCGACTCCTCCATCGCCTTGCGGAAGGCCGATTCAGCGCGCAGCGCCTCCTCCGCCGCCTTGCGGCCGGTGATGTCGTGGGCCACCGCATAGACCAGCTTCTCCTGGCTCACCGGATTGATGCTCCACACCAGCCACTTGTAGCTGCCGTCCAGGCAGCGGCAGCGGTTTTCGAAGTTCACCGGCTCGCCGGCGGCCAGGCGGCGCAGCTGGGTAAGCGTGGCCGCTGCGTCTTCTGGATGCACCAGGTCCAGCAGGGCCTGCCCCTGCAGATGCTCGGCGCGATACCCCAGTACCCGCTCGAAGGCCGGATTGCAGCGGCGGAAGCTGCCATCCAGCCCAACCACGCACAGCAGGTCCAGCGACAGGTTGAACAGGCGATCCCGCTCCTTCTCCACCTGCACCCGGCGCTGCACGTGGCTGCGCAGCGTCCACAAGCTCCACAGCACGATGATGGAAAGGCCGAGGATCAGCCCCGCCGGCAACAGGCGGGAGACGCCGCCGGCACCATGGAAAACGGTGGCGCGCAGCACCAGGCCGTTACCGGGCGGATCCAGCGGCAGTTCATAGGCCACCCGGCCCTCGCCCTCGCGCAGGGCGGAATTCACCGCCAGCGTTCTGCCCTGGCCATCCAGCAGCGCCAGGCGGTATTTCTCGGCGAACCAACCCGGCACCAAGTAGCGCACCATGCGCTCCACGGAATAGACGGCCACCACCGCGCCGCGGGACTCCCGGCCGTTACGGATGGGCACATGCACCTCCAGCCGCCAGCCGCCGTCCGCAGCCGGATAGGGCAGGCCATATACCGGCCGGCCCACTTCCCGCGCACGCTGGAAGACCACCGCCTGCGAGGGGTCCAGCACATCTCCGACCAGCCAGTCGGTGGCGTCGAAGGGTGCCGACCAGCGTATCGACTCGTCCTCGCCGACCCAGACGATGTTCACCAGTTCGCCGTTGTTGGCGATGTGTTGATTGGCGCGCAGCTGGAAAGTGTCGGCATCCAGCACGCCGCCGGCGATGTCCCGCGCCAGTTGCCCCAGCACCTCTTCGGTGCCCTGCATGTGCAGGCGCACCGTCTGCTCGGCCCACTGCACGTCGCGCGCAGCGGCGTTGCGCTCCCCTTCGGCCTCCCGTGTCTGCAGCAGCCAGACCAGTGCCAGCATGGAGACGGCGAACACCACCACCGCCACGTAGGGCGCAGTCCAGTACCACTGGGAGGAAGAAGACGTGGAGGAAGCGCGCAGCGTGGTGTGATCGGAATCAGGCATGAAGATGGATGTGCAGCAGAAAGGACGGCAAGGCGCATCGCCAGCCGCAGCGTTCTATTGTTCTCGCCCCCCGGCATGGCAGGCATTCGGTTTAACCCTAGCGCCGGCGGCACCGGCGGCCGCCCACTCCAGGTTTGAGGGTTTCCGCCAATTTTGTCCGATTTTCGCCGCTTCTAGAGTGGCCCGATGTCGGTCCCGGGCCTGATCCGCCTCCTGCTTTTGCCGCTGAGCCTGCTGGCCGGCCTACCGGCGGGCGGCGCACAGCCGGCCGAACCGGTACGCATAGGCGTCACCGGACCTTACTCCGGCAGCAACGGCGTTATCGGCCTCTCCATGCGCGAAGGCGTACGCATCGCCGCGGCGCAGATCAATGCCGAAGGCGGCGTGCTCGGCCGCCGGCTGGTGCTGGTGGAACGGGATGACCAGAGCAGCAACGAGCGCGGCGCCCAAATCGCGCAGGCGCTGATCCAGGACGATGGCATCGTCGCCGCCGTCGGCCTGGCCAGCACCGGCGTGGCGCTCGCGAGCCAGCACCTGTACCAGCGCGCCCGCATCCCGATGCTGACGGCGGTGGCCGGCGGCAGCCTCATCACCCGCCAGTTCCAGCCGCCGGAACACCTGGACAACTTCATTTTCCGCACCGCGCCCAGCGACGCGCTGCAGGCCCGCCGCATGGTCGAGGATGCGGTGGACGGCCTGCGCCGCAAACGTCTGGCGATCTTTCACGACGCCACCAACTACGGACAACTCGGCCGCGACGACCTGCAACTCGCCCTACAGGCACGGCAGCTACAGCCGGTGGCGGTGGAGCGCCTGCCACAGCACGATGCCGAGATGCTCGCCGTTCTGCACCGAGTCCATCAGGCCGGAGCCGACGCCCTGCTGGTCTATGGCGCCGGGGCAGGTCTCCACCGTATCGCCAGCGCCAACGCCAAACTCGGCCTGCGCCTTCCCCTCATCGGCAGTTGGCCTTTCGCCCTGCCCGGCCTCCTCGAAGGCGCCGAACGCGCCGCCGAGGGAACGCGCATACCGCAAAGCTTCATCCCGGCAGAGAGCCAGGGCCGGCGCCAGGCCTTTCTGGAAGCCTGGCGGCGCACCACCGGAACCGATCGAATTCCGGTGCCACCGGCAGCGGCGCAAGGGTATGATGCGCTGCTTCTGCTTGCCGCTGCGATAAGACAAGCGGGAAGCACCGAGGGAGATCGCATCCGGGATGCCTTGGAAAACCTCCGTACTCCGGTGGAGGGGGTGGTCATGGTCTACGACCGCCCATTCTCGCGGGACAACCACGAGACCTTCATCCACTCCCGCCAGCTGGCGATGGGAGAAGTGCGGCAAGGCCAGGTCATGTTCGCCTACGACGAAGAGCGCAGACGCGCCGCCCGGCAATGATGTCCCTCGAGCGCCGTTTTCCCGATCGGCCGGGGGACCTCTCCCTCCCTC
>NZ_WUEI01000087.1 GCF_012911025.1 Azoarcus sp. TTM-91
CCCCCACCTCCAGCACCCGCCCATGAAACCGCGCCACGTCCGGCCGGTGCGCAATACTGACCAGCGTGGCCGACGGTAGCCGTTCCAGCATCAAGCCATACATCCGCGCCTCGTTCGCCGGGTCCAGCGACGAGGTGGCCTCGTCCAGGAACACCCAGGCCGGCCGGTGCAACAGCACGCGGGCAAAGGCGAGGCGCTGCTGTTCGCCGGGCGACAGGCGCTCGGCCCAGTTGTCGTGCTCGTCCAGCGCATCGGCGAGTTTCTCCAGGCCGACTGCGCTCAGCGCCTCCATGCATTCGCCGATGCCAAACCACTGCTCGTCGCTTGGGTAGCACAGGCAGGCGCGCAGGCTGGCGATAGGCAGGTAGCTCTGCTGCGGCAGGAACATGACCTGGCCCGCGGGCATGGCGATTTCGCCGCTGCCGTGCAGCCACAAGCCGGCCAGCGCACGCAGCAGGGTGCTCTTGCCGGCGCCCGAGCGGCCGCGTATCAGCCAGCGTTCCCCGCTGCGGATGCCCAGTTCGCCGATGTGCAGCAGCGGCTCGCCCCCGGGGCGACGCAGCTGCAGGCGGCGTACCTGCAGTTGGTCCGGCTGGCTGCCGGGACGCACCTGGATGTCGCCCTCCGCCGGCCGCGCCATCGCCGCCTGGAATTCCAGCAGGCGGCGGAACACCGAGCGCAGCAGGGCCAGGTCCTTGTAGCTGAAGATGAACCAGGACAGTGCGCTGCGCACCCGGGAGAAGGTGAGCGTCATCTGCTGCACCGCGCCCAGGGTGATCTGGCCGGCGAAGTAGCGCGGGCCGATGATGAGCAGCGGCAGGAAGGCGCCGATCTCGATGTAGCTCTCGTGGAAGAAAGTGATGCGCTTGGTGTAATCCATGATGCGCCACCAGTTTTCGCGCACGGTGAGGAAGGCGGCGCGCAGGCGCGCGCCCTCGGCGCGGCCGCCGGCGTAGAAGGCGATCTGCTCGGCGTTCTCGCGCACCCGCATCATGAGGAAGCGGAAGTGGGCTTCGCAGCGCTGCTGGTGGTAGTCCAGCCGCACCAGCGGATGGCCAATCTTCTCCAGCAGCAGGGAGCCAAGCAGCGCGTAGATCACTGCCACCCAAAGCATGTAGCCGGGAATCTCGATCTGCACCCCGGCCAGGGCGAAGGCCAGGCTGCCGGAGAGGCTCCACACAACCACCGAGTAGGAGAACAGCTTGACCACGCTGTCCAGCATGCCGAGCGAGAGATTGAGGCTCTTGCTGGCGAGCAGCTGCAGGTCTTCGCCGATACGCTGGTCCGGGTTGTCTATGCAGCCCAGGCGGGCGACGCGGTAGTAGGTTTCGCTGTCGGTCCAGCGCTGGATGAAGACCTCCGTCATCCACGCCCGCCAGCGCATCTCCAGCGACTGGAAGAACCAGATGCGGGCGGTGTCCAGCACCACGCCGACACTCGCGATCACCACGAACACGCCCATGAGCTGCCAGAAGGCGCCCTGGTCGTGGGCGCCCAGCGCGTCCCAGTAGTCGCGCTGCCAGTAGGTGAGGCGCACCGCGGTGTAGGTGCGGATGAGGTCGGTGGCGATCACCGCCAGCAGCAGCGCCCGCGCCGGCCAGCGCGCTTCCGACACCCAGTAGGGCATCAGCAGACGCCAGGCGGCGAGCAGCCGCGCCCGCCAGGGACGCGGGCCGGACACCGCGGACCGGGCCGGCGGCAGGCCGGCCTCCAGTTGCCCCATCGAGCGCTCAATACTGGGCACGGAGCGTGAGCGCGAGATTGCGCGGTTCGCCGTAGGTGTTGTACGTGTTCAGCCCGCCCAGCCGGGTGTAGTAGGTACGGTCGAACAGGTTGTTGGCGTTGAGGGCGACGGTGAAGGTCTTGTCGATGCGGTAGGACAGCATGGCGTTGACCACGGTGTAGCCGCTCTGCGAACGCAGCTCGGAGGTGCCGGTGCCGGCCTTGCTGCCGCTGACCGCGTTGGCGCCCAGGCCGACGCTGAGGCCGGCCAGCGGGCCGCTGTCGAAGCGGCGCACGCCCCACAGCTTCAGCGTGTGCTTGGGCTCCCAGGTGCTGAAGGCCAGGCCGGCGTTGTTGCGGTCCTTGAGGTAGCGGGTGTCCAGCCGGGTGTAGCCGGCCTGCACATCCCAGCCCTGGGCCGGGCTGCCGGCCACTTCCACTTCCCAGCCCTTGCTCTCGACTTCACCCTGGTTGAGGTAGTAGCCGGGGTTGCCCGGGTCTTCGAAGGAGCGATTCTTGTCCAGCAGCTTGAACGCCGCCAGCGAGGCGATCAGCCGGCCACCGAGGAATTCGCCCTTGCTGCCGATTTCGTACTGCCGGCCGGTGCGCGGGTCCAACGTGCCGCCGCCGCTCTTGTTCTGCGTCTGCGGGATGAAGATGTCGCTGTAGCTGGCGTAGAGGGAGATTTCCCGGGTGAGATCAAGCACCGCGCCGGCATAGGGCGTGATCTCGTCCTTGGTCTTGCTCGGGCTGGTGGTCCACGCGGTGGGCGTGGCTGGAGCGACGTTACGCGAACGGCTGCGGAAGTCGCTGACGCGGGCGCCGGCGATCACCGTCAGCGGCTCGGCCAGCTTCAGCCGCAGCTGGCCGTAGAAGCCGCTCTGGCGGGTTTCCGTTTCCGCGCCCAGGGTGTAGGGCAGCTCGAACTCGGGCACCAGATCCTCTCGGCCGAAGGGCACGCCGGTGACCGAGCTGGCGGTCACGCCGTCGTAACTGCTCAGCAGGCTGTCGTAGTTGTAACCGATCAGCGCGCGATGCTCGTGGCCGAAGAGCTGGAAGGGGCCGGACAGGAAGACGTCCACCGCCTCGCGCAGATAAGTGTAGTCACGCACCCTGCGGCCATAGTTCACCGTCTGGTCGGTGGTGCTGACGCCGGTGGTGGGGTAGCCGTCCTTGAAGTAGTAATCCTGGTCGCGCTGGCTCAGCTTCAGGGTGGCCTGCCAGCCGTTGTCGAAACGGTGGGTCAGCTCGGCGAACACGTCACGGGTGGTCCACTGGTAGCGGTTCCAGTCTGGATACGGATTGGTGGAACGCGAGACCTTGAGCAGGCGGCCGCTGCTCCAGGCCGGCAGGCCGGAGTACGGCACCTCGGTATCGTCGTCCTGAAGGGTGGCGACCAGCGACAGGGTGGTCGCCGGCGTGATGTCCCACTCCACCGTGCCGTAGCCCAGGTACTTGCGGGTGTGGGTGCGCTCGTAGAAGTAGTCGCGGTCGGTATAGGAGATCACGCCGCGCGCCCGCACCGAGCCGTCCTCGTTCAGCGGCGCGGTAACGTCGGCCTGCAGGTTATGGTTGTTCCAGGAGCCGGTGGAAACGCTGGCGGAGGCAGCGAAATCCTTCTTCGCCCGCTTGCGCACCAGGTTCACCACCCCGCCCGGCTCGCCGGTGCCCTGGAACAGGCCGGCGGGCCCGCGCAGCACCTCCACCCGCTCGTAGATGGGCAGGTCCAGCTGCTGGTAGCCGGACAGCGCGTTGTAGGCCGGAATGCCGTCGTTGGCCACGCCCAGCGAGTAGCCGCGGGAGCGGTACTGGCTCTGGGTGGTGTCGTTGGCGATCACGGTGACGCCGGTGACCTGGTTGAGCACGTCCGCCACGGTGAGCAGGCCCTGGTCCTCGATGCGCTGGCGGGTGATGACGGTGACCGACTGCGGAATCTCGCGCAGGGTGAGCGCCTCCTTGCCACCGACGCTGGCCTCGCTGGTGTAGCCCTCGCCGGTGCCGGTGACCACCACCGGCGCCAGCTCCTGGGTGAGCGTTTCCGCCCCGGCGCCACCGGCGCAGGCGGCAGACAGCAGCACCACCACGGCCTTGAGCCGCGGTCGCGGGTGACGGCCCGCGCTTTTCTTCCTGTTCATTGTTTTTCTCCCTGGTTCAAAAAACGTGTTCCGGATTCATGTGCAAACTGCTGCGGGTAGCCGGCGAAGGGCGCAGCAAGCCCCGGCCTCGATGCCGGGGACATCGACGCGATGATCTGTTGGGGTGTGCTCGGGACTCGGTTGCCGCGGCGGCGGCCGGAGTGCGCTCCGGCTTCGCGGCGGCCTGATCTCAGCCCGCCGGCTTCACGGAGGCGCGGCGGCGGGCCGCACGCCGGAACAGCACGAGGGCGTGGCGGCGACAGGCTGCGGCGCATCGTCGCGTATGGTCGAGAGAATGGGGCAGCAGGCCGGCGAGCCGCTGCCCGGGCAGGCCGCCACCAACTGCGCGAGCCGCGAGCGGATAGCCTCCAGCTGGGCGATCTGGCGCTCGGTTTCGGCCAGCCGCCGGCTCGCCCGCTCCTTCACCCCTTCCACCCCACGCTCCTGGTCGGCGGAAAAGTTCAGCAGATCGGCGATCTCGTCCAAGCTGAAGCCGAGCTCCTTGGCGCGCAGGATGAAACGCACCCGTTTCACCGCGCCGCGGTCGTACTCCCGGTAGCCGGAAGAACGGCGCGGCGGCTGCGGCAGCAGGCCTTCGCGTTCGTAGTAGCGCAGGGTGTCGACCGGCAGGCCCGTCTCCTTGGACAGGGTGCCTATCGTGAAGCGGGAAGTGTCTGGCCTAGCGTTCATGGCATTGAGCTTAAGAACGGACCGCACTCCAGAGTCAACAATGCAAAAGTGATAAGCAAATCGCCCTGCATGAAGGTGGGGCGGAGTTGTTGGAATGACGAGGGAGCAGGGCAAGAAACGGGAGATGCAGCCGGGTTGCTTCGGGCTTCGGGCTTCGGGCTTCGGGCTTCGGGCTTCGGGCTTCGGGCTTCGGGCGTAGGCAGACGCTATTCGCGCGCCGCCGCGGGATGGCCTTATAAGGAAAAAACCGCCCGCGGCGCCGGCAGAGCACCGCGGACGGCAAGAGGCCGGACGCCTATCCAGGGAGGAGACAATACGGCGTCCGGCCGGGAAACTGGGTTGGCATCAGCGATGCTTGAGCCTCGGCACGGTTCAGGTGAACTCCCCATGCGGCGGTTTCAGGTGAGTTCCCTGTGCTGCGAGCTGCGGCGGTCTCTCCCCTTCTCCCCTCGCGGGAGAGGGTCAGGGAGAGGGGGACGCCCCGGCAGGGGCGGCTACGTTGGAAGTCGGCGCGCGCGGCCCCCGCTCCGCGCCCCGGCCCTGTGGCCTGCAGGCCACAGGGCGCTCCGGCGGGCGAAGCAGTGCTTCACTTTTTCCCGCCTGCGCCCCGCGAGGGGAAAGGGGAGAAAAACTGCTTCGCCCGACGTCTGCGGTGACCTGAACCGCGGTACAGCATTCACGCCAGGCATCGCCCCACCACCTCTTTCCATTCGATACCGCTCCCCTGCTTTTCCATCGGCTGCGCCATGCCATGTAGTTCGGGTGAACTGTTCCTGCTACGAGCGGCGACGGTATCTCCCTCTCCCCTCGCGGGAAAGGGGAGAAAAACCGCTACGCTTGATGGTCTGGTTTGGTCTGAAGCGCGGTATAGCGCTCATCGCATCAGTTGTCGCACTCACGCCAGGTATCGGGCCACGGCCTCCTCGTTCCAGTCGACACCGCTCCCCGGCTCTTCCCCGGGTTGCGCCATGCCGTCGCGGAAGGCCAGCGGGTGGGCGAGGATGGGGGCGGCCAGGTCCATGCGCTCCAGCCAGTGCGCCGTCGGCGTGACTGCCAGCAGATGCGCGCTCACCTCCTGGAAGATGTGGCTGGAGACCGGCAGGCCGTGGCGCTCGGCCAGCGCGGCGGCTTTCAGCCAGCCTGTGACGCCGCCTATCTTCATCGCGTCCGGCATGGCGAGGTCGCAGGCGCCGGCTTCCAGCGCGCGTTGCATTTCCTCCACGCCGCACCAGTTCTCGCCCATCTGGATGGGCAGTTCGGCGGCGGCGCGCAGGCGGGCGTGGCCGGCGTAGTCTTCCTGCAGGGTGGGCTCTTCCACCCAGGCGGGGTCGAACTCGCGCAGGGCGCGCAAGCGCCGCGCCGCCTCGGGCACGCTGAGGGACTGGTTGTAATCCACCATCAGCTGCACGCCATCGCCGATGCGGCGGCGCAGGGCGCCGACGACGCGGCAGTCTTCCGCCAGCGTGGCGTAGCCGATCTTGGTCTTGATGGCGCGGAAGCCGGCATCCACCGCCCGCGCCGCCCGCTCCAGGGCCAGCGCTTCGCCGTCCATGCTGTGGCTGTCGTAGGCCGGCAGCGGCCGCGGGCTGCCGCCCAGCAGCGTGGCCAGCGGCAGGCGCTGCAGGCGGGCGAGCGCATCCCACAGCGCCATGTCCAGCCCGGCGCAGGCCATGCCGGCGATGCCGCCGCGGCCGAGCAGGCGCAGGCGGCTGGCGAGGTGGCGGTCGATGTCGAAGGGCGCCGCCGGCTGGCCGCGGATGGCTTCGCCCAGGGCCTGCACCATGGCGCGGGTGCTGGCCAGCGCCAGCGGGGTATAGGTGAAGACGTAGGCGTGGCCGGTAACCTCGCCCACCTGCAGGTCGATCAGCACCAGCGGCGCGGTGGCGACCACGCCGACGCCGGTGCGCACCGGGTATTCCAGCGGCACGTTGACCGCGCGGGCGCGTATGCCGGTGATGCGGCGTTCGTCGGCGGCAGCCAGGGCGTGGGCGTGAGCCGAGCCGGGAGTCGCCGGGGGTGTCGCCACTGGCGCCGCGCCGGACGCCAGCGGATCCGCCGATCGTCCGGGGCTGGCGGCCCGTGCCGCGCCAGGGGCGGCGCCGGGAGACAGGCCGAAACCGGCCGTCTGCGAGCTTGCTCCAGCCGCGCCGGCCGGCTCCATCGTGTCAGTCTTCATGTCTGCAGCGCCTCCTCTTTTTTCCTGTGGGCGGCGGCGTACTCGCCGGCCTGCTCACCCGCTTGCACACCAAGGGCACCAAGCCCGGCAGCCGCCGGCCAGCCTTGCGCCAGCCCATGCACCATGCCCCGCTCCAGCGCCCCGGCCCGGCTGGCACCGCACAGCACCAGGGCCCGCTCCAGTTCGGTGGCGATGAGTTGCAGCACCGCACCGGCGCCGGCTTCGCCATCCACCGCCAGGCCGTAGAGCAGCGGCCGGCCGAGGAAGACGGCGCGGGCGCCCAGCGCCAGCGCCTTGGCGACGTCGGCGCCGCTGCGGAAGCCGCTGTCCACGAACACCGGAATGCGGCCTTCCACCGCGTCCGCCACGCCGGGCAGCGCGGCGATGGCCGACAGCGCCACGTCCAGCTGGCGGCCGCCGTGGTTGGAGACGATCAGGCCATCCACGCCGCGGCGCAGCGCCTCGCGGGCGTCGGCCGGGTGCAGCACGCCCTTGAGCAGCAGCGGGCCGTCCCACTGGCGGCGCAGCCAGGCGAGGCCATCCCAGTCCAGCGCGCGGTCCAGTTCGCGGCTGAGCAGCGCGGCCTGCAGCTGCAAGGTGTCGGCGCCCTCCTCTTCCGCCAGGTTGACGAAGCCGGGCATGCCGGCGCGCAGGAAGCGCAGCAGCCAGCGCGGATGCAGGGCGATGTCGGCCAGCGTGGCCAGCGGCGGCCGGAAGGGCAGGCGGAAGCCGTTGCGCACGTCGCGCTCGCGGTAGCCGCTCAGCGGCACGTCCACCGTCAGCACCAGCGCCTGGTAGCCGGCGGCGCGGGCACGGCGCAGTAGCTGGCTGGCGATGGCGCGGTCGCGCATCACGTAGAGCTGCAGCCAGTGGATGCCGCCGGGCGTGGCGACCCGCTCCAGCCGTTCGTTGGAGGCGGTGGACAGCACGAAGGGCACACCGGCCGCCGCCGCGGCGCGCGCCAGCATGCCGTCGCCGCCGGCGCGACCAAGGCCGTTGAAGCCCATGGGCGCGATGCCGAAGGGCTGGCGCCAGCGCTGGCCGAAAACCTCGATGCCGCAATCCACCGCCGAGGTGTCGCGCAGCACCCGCGGCATCAGCGCCAGGCGGTCGAGATCGGCACGGTTGCGGTTGAGGCAGTCGCCGCGCTCGGCGGCGCCGTCGATGTAGTCGAAGACGAAGCGCGGCAGCACCCGCCGCGCGGCGCGGCGGTAGTCCTCCACATTGAGTTTCATCGGCACCTCAGGCGAGTCCGGTAAGCCGGTTCAGCCGGCGGACGGCTTGCGCCGCCCGCCGGCCGTTCAGGCAAGGTGATGCGGCAACCACAGCGACAGCACCGGGAAGATGCACAGCACCACCAGGCGGACGATGTCTACCGCGACGAAGGGCGCGATGCCGCGGTAGATCTTGCCGAGCGGGATGTCGCGGGCGATGGAGTTGATGACGAAGACGTTGATGCCCACCGGCGGCGTGATCATGCCAAAGGTCACCGCCATCACCGTGATCACCCCGAACCACACCGGGTCGAAGCCCAGCTCCACCATCGCCGGGAAGACGATGGGCACGGTGAGCAGGATCATCGCCAGCTCGTCCATCACCGCGCCGAGCAGGAAGTAGCCCACCAGCACCACCGCCAGCACGCCGTAGGCGCCTATCGGCAGGTGCACCAGGAAATCCACCGCGTTCTGGGTGAACTGGGTGATGGTGAGGAAGTAGCCGAACAGGTAGGCGCCGACCACGATCATCATGATGGACGAAGAGATGCGCAGCGCATCGATCAGCGAGGCGCGGATCAGCTTCCAGTTCAGCCGCCGCCGCGCCAGGCCGATCAGCAGCGTGCCCATGGCCCCCATGCCGGCGCCTTCCTGCACGGTGAACCAGCCACCGTAGATGCCGCCCAGCACCATCATGAACAGCAGCGCCACCGGCCACAGGCCCACCGAGCTGCGCAGGCGCGCACCCCAGCCGTGACGCTCGCCCACCGGCACGCTGTCCGGGTTGCGCCAGGCCATGAACTGCACCAGCGCGAAGTAGAACAGGATGCCGAGCAGGCCGGGCACCACCCCGGCGGCGAACAGCTGGGTGATGTCGGTGTCGGTCATGATCCCGTACAGCACGAAGATGACCGAGGGCGGAATCATGATGCCCAGGGTGCCGCCGGCCGCCACCAGCCCGGCGGAGAAGCCC
Organism: Azoarcus sp. TTM-91; assembly: GCF_012911025.1. Lineage (GTDB taxonomy): Bacteria > Pseudomonadota > Gammaproteobacteria > Burkholderiales > Rhodocyclaceae > Azoarcus. Next base: position 8,911 of record NZ_WUEI01000087.1, read on the forward strand.
GGCGCGTAGCCGGCCTTGCGCATTTCCGGCAGCGCCACCTGGGTCATGGTGGCCGCCGTCGCCACCGAGGAGCCGTTCACCGCGGCGAAGCCGCCACAGGCGGCGATTGAGGCATAGGCCAGGCCGCCGCGGCGGTGGCCGAACCACATGCGGCCAGACTCGAACAGCTCCCTGCTCATGCCCGAATTGGCGGCGAAAGCGCCCATCAGGATGAACATCGGGATCACCGCCAGGTCGTAGTCCGTCACCACCGACAGCGGCACGTTGGCGAACAGGTTGAGCGCCGGGCCGGTGCCGGCGAGCAGGCCGAAGCCGAGCACGCCGGTGACACCCATCGCCACGCCTATGGGCACGCGCAGCAGCATCAGCACGAACATCAGCACGAAGCCGCCCAGGGCCACCAGATCACGATCCATGACTGGCCTCCGTAAGCTCGCTGCCGCCAGCCGCGCTGTCCTCCAGCTTGCGGCCAGTCAAGGCCACCAGCGCGCGCCAGAGGGCGAACACCGCCGCCGCGGTGGCACCCGCCGCCGCCGCTGTCTGGAACCAGGACAAGGGCAGGCGCAGGTCGGAGGTAGCCTGGCCGCCCAGGCCGCCCACCTTCACCCACACCATCCAGGCCATGGGCGCGAAGTAGGCGGCGCACAGCACCGCCACCAGCGCGCCCAGCCAGCGTCGGCCGCGCGGCCCCAGCTGTTCCCAGACAAGGTCCACGCAGATATGGCTGCCGTGCCAGGTAGCCAGCGCGATGCCCCAGAACAGCGCGATGCCGAGCAGCATGCGCGAGCCGTCGAACCAGTCCGGCAGGGTGAAGCCGAACAACTCGCGCGAGGCCACGTTGGCGGCGGTGAGCAAGGCGATGAGCAGCAGGAAGACGGCCGCCACCGTCTCCGCCAGTGAGAGCAGGCGTTTCATGGGTACACGCTCCGCTCAGTAGGCCACGTTGCGCTTGGCCAGTTCCTGGCGGTACTCCTCCAGCACCTTGGCCGCCTCCGGCCCGCCCGCCGGCATCGCCTTCGCCCACATGTCATAGACCGGCATCACCGCCTTCTTCCACTTCTCCAGGTGGGCTTCGTCGATGGGCACGATGGTCTGGCCCTTCATCGCCGCCAGCTTCTCGCGGCCGGAATCCTCCTCGCCGCCCCAGGCCTCGCCCACGCGCGCCGCCCAGCTGTTGTTGCAGTGGTCGTCGATGACCTTGCGCTGCTTGTCGGAGAGCTTGCCGTACCAGGCCTTGTTCATCACCCAGACGAAGGAGGCGTTGTACAGCCGCATGTCGGAGTGGAAGGTGGCCGCCTTGTGCACGTTGAAGACGATGAGCGAGTTCCACGGGAAGGTGATGGCATCCGCCACGCCCTTGTCCAGCGCGTCGCGCGACTCCGGCGCCGACACCTGCACATTGCTGCCGCCCAGCAGCGTCACCATCTGCGCCACCGTGCCATTGGCCGGGCGCACCTTCAGGCCGCGGATCTGCTCCGGATCGGTGATGGGCGCCTTGGAGTGCAGGGTGCCGATGTGCATGTGGGCGAAGCACAGCTTGACGTCGGCCATCTCGCGCTCGGCGTACTTGCGGTACCAGGCGTCCAGCGCGGCCGAGCCGGGGCCGGGGTCGCGCGCCATGAAGGGCAGCTCGCTGGCGGCGAACACCGGGAAGCGGCCGGCCTGGTAGCCGGGGCTGACCCAGCTCATGTCAGCGATGCCGTCGCGCGCCATGTCGTAGTGGTCCGCCGCCTTGCCCAGTTGCTGGGCGGGGAACATCAGCACCTTGATGCTGCCGCCGGAGGCTTCCTCCACCGATTTGGCCCAAGGCGCGAAACCGGTCTTCACCAGCGCGTGCTGCGCCGGCATCCAGTGCGCCAGGCGCAGCTCCACGTTCTTCTCCTGCGCCGCGGCCGGGCTGGCGCCCAGGGTGGCGAAGGCGGTGCCCAGCAGGGCGGCCAGCGTCGCCTTCACGGCGCTACGCCTCCGGCCCCCGGCCGCTGCGTTGGCGCCACAGCCGTGTTGCTGCTTGATTGCCTTGTTCATTTTCGTCTCCTCCATTGTGGTTTTATATGCTGCGGTTACTGCGGTGCTGCGGTAATGGGAGCCGACTGCCGACGGCCCCGGTCTTCAGGAATTTCTGAAATCGCTCCCTCATGAAGTCAGCGCGTCCTCCTCCTGCCGGCGGCGCATCAACCGCACCGGCACCGGCCGCGCCGCCGGTTCCGGCAGGCTGAGGCTGCGCGACAGCGCCTGCCCGGCGGGATCGGCCAGCGCGGCTTCGCGGGCGGTGCGCAGCGTGGCGGCGTCGGCGCCCTGCTCCGCCGCGTCCAGAATCAGGCCCAGGCTGCGGCGGCCACGGGCGGCGGTGTCGCCATAGCCCTTGATGAGGTTGCCGCAGCGCGCCAGCTCCAGCGCCGCCGCCGGTTCGTCCGCCAGCCGGGCGGTGATCGCCGCCAGCCAGCGCCGCATGGCGGCCTGCTCGGTGGCGTAGCGGGCGCTGCGCGGGCGCCAGCGCTTGAAGCCGCGCAGCAGGCACAGCGCGGCGAAACCCGCAACGGTGTCGCTGCGCAGGCGCAGGGCGAAGCCGCGCCGCTGCGGTCCGGCCCGGCGCTCCAGCCACTGCGCCAGCCGCGGTGGCAGCAGGGAACAGAGTTCCTCCATGCCCGGCTTCAGGTATTCGGTCACGCGCAGCACCTCGCCCGGCTTGGCGCCGACCTCGCGCCGCAGCCGCTCCAGCCGTTCGCCGCGGGTCTTCAGCTCCGCCACCCGCACCACGTCCTCGTAGCCCATCCACAGGGCGAGGAAGCGCGCCACCTCGGCGCCCACCGCGCCGGCGCCGCCGGCCTCGCGCTCGCGGGCGCACACCTGGGTGACTTGCTCCAGGTAGCGGCGGGCGTAGGCGGCATCCTGGTAATCGGCGAGCTGGGCACAGCCCTCGGCGGCCAGCGGGCGCACCGGCGGCGGCAGCGCGGCCAGCGCCGCGTCTACCTCGGCAGGCAGCGGCAGCGACTGCGCGGCGGCGGCCTCGCGCTCTTCGGCGGCGGCCTGGCTGCGGGCGGCGGCGCGCTCGTAGCCGGCGGCGAAGCCGCGCAGGCTGGCCTCCACCGCCTTGCCGGAGCGGCGTATCGCCGCCTCGCAGGCATCGCGCGGGAAAGGCAGCCGGCCGGAGCCGACCATGGCGCCGAACAGCACGGTGTTGATGATGGTGCCCTGGCGCCAGGCGATGTCGCGCATGTCGAAGGCGATGACTTCGCGGGCGAGCTCGCGGGCGGCGTCGAACACCCGCTCGCCGTCGTAACGGCCGTCGCCCATCTGCATCTTCTCCGCCACCGCGTATTCCCGGTGGGTGGAGAACACCAGCGTGGTGCGCGCCGGATCGGCCAGGCCGTTCTGCAGCACCCGGCCGGCTTCGACCAGCTCGGAGGCAGCCACCAGGTCAACATCGCCCGGCCCCGGCGTCAGCGCCAGCACCGGCTGCCGGCCGCCGAGCGCGGCGCGCGGCTGCGGATACACCTCCAGGTAATAGGTGGTGGCGCCGGTGCGCTGGGCCACGCCCGGCACCGAGGTGCTCTGCACCGGGAAATCCAGCGCGGTGGCGACGTCGATGATCCAGTCGGACAGCACGCCGCCGCCCTCGCCGCCCAGCGCGGCGACGAGTATGGAGACCGGTTTCTGCATCATTGGAAAGCTCCGGCAGGCAGGGAAAGCGGGCGGGCGCGGCCGGCGAGCACGCCGATGGCGGCCTGGCGCAGGCGGTAGAGCGCGCGCTCCCACCAGCGCGGGTTGGCGACGATATCCACCTTGTAGAAGGAGGGACAGAGGGTGCCGGCATGCGCCGCCGCGCCGCACAGGCCGCAGCCGACGCAGCCCTGGTTCACCGTGGCCACCGGGTCGATGCGCAGCGGGTTGGGGTTGGGCTTGATGGTGAGCGAGGGGCAGCCGGACAGGCGCACGCAGGCGTGGTCGCCGGTGCATACCCCGTCATCCACCGCGAAGCGGGTGCGTTGCACGCGCTGGCCGGCCTGCAGCCGGCGGGCGTTCAGCGGCTTCAGCTTGCGCTGGCGTTCGAGTTGGCACTCGCCGTCGGCGATCACCACCTTGAGGCCGCCTTCCAGCGTGCTCATCGCCTCTTCCAGCGTGCGCAGCATGTTGCCGACCTCGTAGCTGGGCACCTTGCGCACCCAGGACACGCCGACGCCGCGCAGCGCCGCCTCGATGTCCAGCGCCGCTTCCTTGCCGCTGTCCGCCTCCCGCACCGAGGAGGGAATCGCCTGGGTGCCGGTGGCCGAGGTGTAGCCGTTCTTCAGGATCACCAGCACCGAGTCGTGGCGGTTGTACACCGCGTTCACCACGCCGGAGGTGAAGCCGTTATGCCAGAAGCCGCCGTCGCCCATGATGCTGACCACCCGCTTGTCCATCATCGGCGCCACGCCGGAGGAACTGGCGAGGCCGAGGCCGTAGCCGAGCACGGTGCTGCCGATGTTGAACGGCGGCAGCGTGCCGAAGGTGTGGCAGCCGATGTCGGCGCTGACGTGCAGCGGCCCGGTGCGCGCCTGCAGCAGCTTGAGCGCGGCGAACACCGGCCGCTCCGGACAGCCGACGCAGAAGCCCGGCGGCCGCGCCGGCACCGGCGCCCCCAACGCGGCGGCAGCCTGGCCGCGCAGCCTGCCGAGGCGGCTTGCATCTTCCACCCGTTCGGCCACCGCCTGCGCCAGCGGCGCCTGCGCGGCCGGCGCGGCCGCCACCGGATGGCGGGCGAAGAAGGCCGCCATGCCCTTCAGCAGCACCTCGCCGTTGTATTCGCCGGCGCGGGCGAAAGCCTCGCCGCCGTGGATTTCCGTCGCCAGCCCGGCCTTGCGCAGGATGGCGGCCAGCGCTTCCTCGATGTATTTCGGCTGGCCCTCTTCCACCAGCAGCACCGCCTGCTTGTCGCGGCAGAAATCCGCCACCTCGTCCGGCACCAGCGGATAGACCACGTTGAGCACATAGATGGGCAGCGGGCTGCGGCCGAAGGCGTCCGCCAGGCCGAGTTGCTGCAGCGCGCGGATCATGCCGTTGTAGAGGCCGCCCTGGACGATGATGCCCAGCCCTTGCGCACCCTCCGCGCCCTCGGCCTGGCCGTCGAAACGCTCGTTCAGCCCGGCCTCGCGGATGAAGCGCTGCGCCGCCGGCCAGCGCTCCTCCACCTTGTGCCGCTCCTGGGCATGGATGGAAGGCGGCAGGCAGATGCGGCCGTAGTCGAACTCCGCCTTCTCCAGCGCCTGTCGGCGGGAGTAGCGCGGCGGCCGGTTGTCGCTACAGGTGAAGCTGCCATGCACGTGACAGGCGCGGATGCGCAGCTGCAGCAGCACCGGCGTGGAAGAGGCTTCCGACAGCTCGAAGCTGCGCTCCACCGCGGCGACGATGGAGGGCAGGTTGGGCCGCGGGTCCAGCAGCCACATCTGCGACTTCATGGCGAAGGCGTGGGTGCGCTCCTGGATGATGCTGGAGCCTTCGCCGTAGTCCTCGCCGAGGATGACCACCGCGCCACCCTTGACGCCGGCGGAGGCGAGGTTGGAAAGCGCATCCGAGGCGACATTGGTGCCGACGGTGGATTTCCACGTCACCGCGCCGCGCAGCGGGTAGTTGATGGAGGCGCCCAGCATGGCCGCCGCGCCCGCCTCGGAGGCGCTGTTCTCGAAGTAGATGCCGAGGTCGTCCAGCACCTCGCGGGCATCGCCGAGCACGTCTATCAGATGGGAAACCGGCGCGCCCTGGTAGCCGCCGATGTAGCTGACGCCCGATTGCAGCAGCGCCTTGGTCACCGCGAGTATGCCCTCGCCGTGGAACACCTCGCCCTCGCCCAGGGTCAGCTTGGCGACCTCGGCGGCAAAGGAACGCTCCATGTCTCTCTCCTTTTGCTTTTATCCAGCGTCCTGCTCGCTGCACCGCCACGGCTGGCGTGGCTTTGCGGCTGCGGCGCCGATGTTGTGGAGCTAAGACTAACGGCCAGTTCGCATCGAACCAACGCATCGAATGTATGTTACAAATCGACGCCATCTATTCGATGAACGAGGCTGGCGATGGAGCAGTTCGATCTCAACCTGGTGCGCATATTCACCACCCTGTACGAGACCGGCAGCGCCACCCTGGCCGCCGAGCGCCTGGAGCTGACGCAGCCGACGGTGAGCTACCGTCTCGCCCGCCTGCGCGAGGTGTTCTCCGATCCGCTGTTCGTGCGCGACCAGCGCAGCCTCAAGCCCACGCCGCGCGCCGAGGCGCTGTACCGCAAGTTCCGCGAGGCGCTGGCGACCATAGGCGAGGCGGTGGAGGAAACCCACCGCTTCGATCCCCTCACCGCCCGCCGCACCTTCAACCTGGCGATGTCGGACATCGGCAGCATGTACTTCCTGCCGCCGCTGGAAGCCGAGCTGCGCCGCCGCGCACCGGAGATCGCACTGGAAGTGCGGCAGGTGCCGGTGCCGGAGATCGTCGAGCAACTGGCCGCCTCCAAGATAGACGCCGCGCTGGGCAACCTGCCCACCCTGCGCGGCCACACCCGCAGCGTGCCGCTGTTCCGCGAGCACTACGTCTGCCTGGTGGGCCGCGACCACGCCGAGCGCCTGGGCGGCCGCATGCCGCTGGAGACCTTCCGCGACGCCCGCCACATCGTCGTTTCCTCCAGCTACTCCGGCCACCAGCTGGCCGAGGACGCGCTGGCCGACCAGGGCATCACCCGCCGCATCGCCCTGCGCACGCCCTACTACAGCTCCCTGCCGCTGCTGATCGCGCAGAGCGATCTGGTGGCCCTGCTGCCCTCCCGCGTCGCCGACACCTTCGCCGCCCAATGCGCGGTGGTGTCGCTGCCGGTGCCCGCCCAGCTGCCCGGCTTCGAGGTGAAGCTGCACTGGCACCCGCGGCATGAATCCAACCCGGCGCTGAACTGGCTGTTCGGCCGCATCGAGGCGGTGCTGGGCGCCTTGTAAGCCCGGCCGGGCGGCGCCCATGTCGCCAGCATGGCGCCGGGCTCCACTTGCCGATCGTGCATGGCCTTTCGCGCCCCCCGACTCTGATCAGGCACCGCCGCGATCCGCCGAAATCCCGCAAATCACAGGATTGATGGGCGAACGCTCGCCCTTTTCCATGCTGCATCGCGCCAATCCAACGCTGCTGGCGCGACTTACGAAAAGTACAAGCATTCACCCCGCCGCGTTCAAGCGCCGGCCTGCTCCGGCTCCTATAGTTGAGTCGTCTATAAGACAGCATTCATCCAACGGAGAGAGAGACCATGCGCACGCAGATCGGCATCATCGGCGGCGGCCCGTCCGGGCTTTGCCTCGCCCGCCTGCTCAGCCTGAGCGGCATCAAGAGCGTCATCCTGGAACGCCAGACCCGCGACTACGTGGAAGCCCGCATCCGCGCCGGCATCCTGGAACAAGGCATGGTGGACCTGATGCGCCGCGCCAAGGTCAGCGACCGCCTCGACAAGGAAGGCCTGGTGCACGACGGCATCGTGCTCGCCTTTGACGGCCGCGAGGAACGGGTGGACATGGCCTCCCTCACCGGCGGCAAGCGCGTCACCGTGTACGGCCAGACCGAACTCACCAAGGACCTCTACGACGCGGTGCTGGAAGACGAAAACGTCACCGTGATCTTCTCCGCCGGCGACGTCGAACTCTCCGGCTACCTCGAAGGCTCGCCCAAGCTCAGCTACACCAAGGACGGCAAGCGCTCCACGGTGGAATGCGACTACATCGCCGGCTGCGACGGCTACCACGGCGCCTCCCGCGCCTCGGTGCCGCGCGGCATGATCCGCGAATTCGAGCGCGTCTATCCCTTCGGCTGGCTGGGTCTGCTGGCCGACACCCCGCCGGTGCACGAAGAGCTGATCTACGCCAACCACGAACGCGGCTTCGCCCTCTGCTCCCAGCGCTCCCACACCCGCAGCCGCTACTACGTGCAGGTCGGCCTGGACGAGAAGATCGAAGACTGGTCCGACGACCGCTTCTGGGACGAAATCCGCGCCCGCCTGCCGGCCCACATCGCCGAACGCATGGTCACCGGCCCCTCCCTGGAAAAGAGCATCGCCCCGCTGCGCAGCTTCGTCGCCGAACCCCTGCGCTTCGGCACCCTCTTTCTCGTCGGCGACGCCGGCCACATCGTCCCGCCCACCGGCGCCAAGGGCCTGAACCTGGCCGCGTCCGACATGTACTACCTCTCCACCGCGCTGATCGCCTACTACAACGAAGGCCGCAGCGACCTGCTCGACCGCTACTCCGAAGTCGCCCTGCGCCGCGTCTGGGCCGCCGTGCGCTTCTCCTGGTGGTTCACCTCCATCACCCACAAGTTCGGCGGCGACCCCATCGAACGCAAAATCCAGATCGCCGAACTGGATTACCTGATGAGCTCCACCGCCGGCAAGACGACCATTGCGGAAAACTACGTCGGGTTGCCGTTCGATCCGAGCTTCAAGTAAGCACAGGGTTGCGCCGGTTCGCCGGCAGGTGGAAATGAAAGGGGCGCGTCCGCAAGGGCGCGCCCCTTTCATTGGTAGGGCACTTTTCACGCGTTTACTCGTAGCAAAGGGACAGTCTCCCCCCCCCACAACATCCGCCACTACGGCCACACACTCAAAAGTCGAAATCAACCACCTTGAATCTCAAACAAATATCGAATTAGATCTTTATGATCAAAAAAAACGGTAAATCAGCATTAGCGAGGGTTCTACGCGTGGACGTCCTTCTCACCATTATTGGCGCACTTCTCGGCTGGGGCATTTCACACATCTACTATTTGAAAGCACTCAATGACCTCAAGGCAGATGCCGACGAACGACGAAGAGTGGAAGAGCTCTTCCTGCGCGGAATCGAAAGTGTCGGGAATATCAAGTACTCTCGGGACGACTCAGGAAAGGTGATGGGCGTTGTCATCGAACTGAGAGGATCTGCTTCTGGACGCGCAACTGCAACGGGTGATTTAACAGTCGGCCGTCCTGACAGTAGCCAATAGCATCGCTGACTATTCCATCAGGCCCGTTTTGCACAACAAATTCTGCATTGGCCCTAAACAGACTAGGTCCCTGCGATTGAAATTTTCCGCAGGGTCAGAATTTAGAAACGAGCGAAATCCGCTGTCTATTCCTCAATTGCTTCGCCTACGAGCCAGGTGGAGTTATCTCAAACAAAACTTGCACGTCGATTAATGAGCAATTCTTCATGCGCTTAAGGTCCTACCGGGATAGTGGGTTATCGAACTCGATAACCCACTGTGAATTTAGAGATCCCACCCGGTTCTTCCCCC
>NZ_WUEI01000088.1 GCF_012911025.1 Azoarcus sp. TTM-91
ATTGTGGGCTCCTGTCTGTCGGCCCGGGCGGTTTGTGCCGCGGGCCGGGTGGTTCGCGTTCGGTGGGGTGGGCTCAGTGGCCCTCGTGGCTGCCGTGGCCTTGCGGCTTGCGTACCTGCATCTCCACCTTGCGACCGTCGGGTGAGCTGCCGGTCTGGGCCGGCGCGCGTGGCGCCGGCGCGGCTTCGCCAGTCCATTCACGGGCGATGGTGCCTTCCGGGTGGCGATACCAGCCGGGATCGCTGTAATCGCCCGGCTTCTGGTCGCGGCGCACCTTCAGCACCGAGAACATGCCGCCCATTTCCAGCGCGCCGAAGGGGCCGCGGCCGGCCATCATCGGCAAGGTGTTTTCCGGCAGCGGCATTTCCATCTCGGCCATGTCGGCCATGCCGCGCTCGCCCATCACCATGTAGTCCGGCACCAGCTTCTGGATTTTCTCCACCAGGCCGCGGTGATCCACGCCGATCATGGTCGGCACCTCGTGGCCCATGGCGTTCATGACGTGGTGGGACTTGTGGCAATGCAGCGCCCAGTCGCCCTCCTCGTCGGCGATGAACTCGATCTGCCGCATCTGGCCGACGCCGACGTCGGTGGTCACCTCAGGCCAGCGCGCGGCCCTGGGCACCGCGCCGCCGTCGGTGCCGGTGACTTCGAACTCGTGGCCGTGCAGGTGGATGGGGTGGTTGGTCATCGTCAGGTTGCCGATGCGGATGCGCACCCGGTCGCCGCGCCGCACGTTGAGGGTGTCGATGCCGGGGAAGGCGCGGCTGTTCCAGGTCCACAGATTGAACTCGGTCATGGTGTTCACCCGCGGGACGTAGCTGCCCGGCTCGATGTCGTAGGCGTTGATGAGGAAGCAGAAGTCGCGGTCCACCCGGGCGATGTCGGGGTTGCCGCCCTTGGGGTGGGTGATCCACAGGCCCATCATGCCCATCGCCATCTGCACCATTTCGTCGGCGTGCGGGTGGTACATGAAGGTGCCGGGGCGGCGGGCGGTGAATTCGTAGACGTAGGTCTTGCCCGGCGGGATCTGCGGCTGGGTGAGGCCGCCGACGCCGTCCATGCCGTTGGGCAGGCGCTGGCCATGCCAATGCACGGTGGTGTGTTCCGGCAAGCGGTTGGTGACGAAGACGCGCACCTTGTCGCCTTCCACCACCTCGATGGTGGGGCCGGGCGACTGGCCGTTGTAGCCCCACAGGCGGGCGACCATGCCGGGGGCGATCTCGCGCTCCACCGGCTCGGCGACGAGGTGGAATTCCTTCACCCCGCCGTTCATGCGCCAGGGCGCGCTCCAGCCGTTGAGGGTGACCACCGGGTCGTAGGGCCGGCCGGTGGATGGCCGCAGCGGCGGCGCGGTGGCGGCGCCTTGCTGGCTGGCGGGCTCGGGTAGGGCAGCGAGGGCGCCGCGGCCGACGGCGGCCGAGGCTGCGGCGGCGCCGATGAGGCCGGCGCGGGCGAGGAAGTGGCGTCTAGCGTTGCTCATGCGGGCGTCCTGTATCAGTGGCCGGCGGCGGCTTCGGCCGGTGCCGCCGCGGTGGTTTCGGTTTGCGGCAGCAGCGTGGGCGCACCCAGGCGCTCGGCCTGCAGCGCCGCGTCGGCGAGCCAGAAGTCGCGCTGGGCGTCCAGCGCCTGGGCGATGGCGGCCACCTGGCTGCGGGCGTCGGCGAGCAGCTCGAACACGCCGATCAGCATGCCGTTGTAGGCGTAGGCCATCTCCTCCGATACCCGCTTGCGCAGCGGCACCACCTCGTCGCGGTAGTGGCGTGCCAGCTGCCAGTTGCTGCGGTAGGCGGCGTAGCTTTCGCGCAGGCGGGAATGGGCTGCCACCGCGGCCTGGGCGTTACGGTTGAGGGCGGCGAGGTAGCGTGCCTCGGCGCCGGCGCGGCGGGCGTCGCCGAAATCGAATAGCGGCAGCGGCAGCTCGACTTCGTAGCCGCGCTGGGTGGACTTGCCGGTTTCGTCGTTCACCGCGCCGCCCAGGGTGAGGCCATCGACGATGCTGGTGACGCGGCTCACGCCGGCGTCGCGGGCGATGCGGTCGAGGTCGGCGCGCAGGATGCGCAGGTCCAGGCGCTGGTCCAGTCCGGCCTGGGTGCTTTCCTGCTCGCTCGCGATCTGCGCCGGCAGTTCCGGCAGGCGTTCCGGCAGGCGCAGCCGGGCGGCCTGCTCCGGCGGCAGGCCGAGCAGGCGCACCAGGGCTTCGCGGGCGGCCAGCGCCTGCTGGCGGGCACGGGTGGTTTCCGCCACCGCTTCGGCATGGAAAGCCTGTTCGCGGGATTGCTGCAGCAGGCTGAAGCTGCCGGTGGCGCGCATGCGGCGGGCGAGCTCCGCACCGGCCTCGGCGGCCTCGCCCACCTGCTCGCGGTAGCGCAGCGCCTGCTCCGCCGCCACCGCCCTTACCCAGGCTTGGCGGGCATCCGCCGCCTGCGTGACGAGGGTGGCGGAGAGCTGGGCGCGCAGGCGGTGCTGGGTGGATTCGGCCTGCTTCATCCGCGTCGGCAGCAGCACCAGGTCGAGCAGGGAGATGGACAGGCTGCGACCGATGTCCAACTCCGCCTCGCCGCCTTCGCGCCGTACCAGGCGCTCGAAGGCGAACACCGGGTTGGGCAGGCGGGCGCCGGCGGTGGCGTCGGCCGAGGCGGCGGCGCTGTCGGCCAGCAGGGCCTGGAAGGCCGGGCTGTAGCCGAGGGCGATGCGCACCGCGTCGTCCGCGCTCAGCGGCTGGGCCAGCATGTGTTCCACCGCGGCGGCGGTGTCGCGGCGGCTGGCGTCGTCGCGCAGCCACCGGGCTTCGGTGCCGCCATGCTCGCGGCCGAAGCGCGCGGCTTCGTCGAAATTGTCGTCCAGCGTCAGTGAGGCGCAGCCGCTGGCGAGCAGGGCGGCGGCGAGGGCCAGGGCGAGGGCGCGCGGCGTGCGGCGGCTCGGCTTGGGTGTCATGGGCGGGCCTCGTGGTCGTGGTGGGCATGGCCGCTGCCGTGTGAGCCGTGCGCAGCGGCGTCGTCGGCCGGAGCCAGCTGGCCGGCGTGGCCGCCGAGGCGGCCGGCTTCATCGTTGGCGGTGCGCCAGTCCTGCAGCGGGGCGTCGGCCGACCAGCGGCGGTAGTTTTCCAGCGCGGCGCCGGCCGGAGTCGTCGCCGCGGCTGAGGCTGGCGCGGCCGCATGGGCGTGGTCATGCTGCTGGGCGGCTGCCGGCAGGGCCAGCGCCAGGGCGGCGAGCGGCGGCAGGAGGAGGGCGGGCTTCATGCGCGGCGGACCTTGCGGCGAAGGAGATGGGGCGATGATGGCGGCCGCCGGCAAACCGCATCCTGACGCGGGGATTACATCTTTGTAATCTTGTCGGCCCCGCCGGCGGCGGGGGCAGAATGGCCGCCAACCGCCCCTTGCCGGGCAAGCGAGATGAAACCGTGAAGATCCTGATCGTCGAGGACGAACCCAAGACCGGCGACTACCTGAAGCAGGGCCTGTCCGAGGCCGGCTTCGTCGTGGACCTGCTGCGCGACGGCATCGACGGCCGCCATGCGGCGCTGAGCGAGAGCTGGGATCTGCTGATCCTGGACGTGATGCTGCCCGGCGCCAGCGGTTGGGAAATCCTGCGCGCGGTGCGTGCCGCCGGCCGCGATCTGCCGGTGCTCTTCCTTACCGCCCGCGACCAGGTCGAAGACCGGGTGAAGGGCCTGGAACTGGGCGCCGACGACTACCTGGTGAAGCCTTTCGCCTTCGCCGAGTTGCTCGCCCGGGTGCGTACCCTGCTGCGCCGGGGCAAGGCCCAGGCCACCGATGTGCTGCGCGCCGCCGACCTGGAACTGGACCTGATGCGCCGGCGCGCGGTGCGCGGCGGCCGCCGGGTGGAACTCACCGCCAAGGAGTTCGCCCTGCTGGAGCTCTTCATGCGGCGCCAGGGCGAGGTGCTGCCGCGCTCGCTGATCGCCTCCCAGGTGTGGGACATGAACTTCGACAGCGACACCAACGTGGTCGAGGTGGCGGTGCGCCGGCTGCGGATGAAGATAGACGACGGCTTCGAGCCCAAGCTGATCCGCACCCTGCGCGGCATGGGCTATGTGTTCGAGGCGCCGGAGGGGGCATGAGCGGCACGCTACAGCCGGCCTCATCGCGCCGGCCGCTATCCCTCACCGCGCGGCTGGCGCTGGTGTTCGCCGCCTTCGCCGCCAGCCTGCTGCTGGTGGTCGGGCTGGTGCTGGGCAAGGCGGTGGAGGACCACTTCGACGAGCTGGACGACCACGATCTCTCGGCCAAGCTGGCGATGATCGGCCACCTGCTCGGCCAGGTGGATTCCGAGGCGGCGCGGGAGGCGCTGCCGCGGCGGCTGGACGATGCCCTGGTCGGCCATGACACGGTGGCGGTGGAGCTGCGGGATGCCACCGGCCAGGTGTTCTATTCCGCCCGCGCCGCAAGCCTGGCCCAGCCGCATCGCCACGGCACGGAAAGCGGCTGGCGCAGCGAGGATCATCGCCTGATCGGTCGCGAGGCGGTGTTCACCATGCCGCTGCCGCAGCCACAGGCGGTGACGGCGCGGGTCGGGCTGGACATCTCCCATCACTTGCATTTCCTCGAAGCGGTGCGGCTGCGGCTGTGGTTCGGCATTTCGGTGGCGGCGCTGTGCGCCGGCGCGCTGGGCTGGCTGGCGGCGCGCAAGGGGCTGGCGCCGCTGGGTCGGGTGACCGCCACCGCGCGCGGCTTGTCGGCCCAGCGCCTGGGCGAGCGCCTGTCCGAGCGCGACGCGCCGGCCGAGGTGCTGGCGCTGGTGGAAGCCTTCAACGGCATGCTGGACCGCATCGAGGCGGCCTTCCGCCGGCTGTCGGAGTTCTCCGCCGACCTCGCCCACGAGTTGCGCACGCCCATCTCCAACCTGATGACCGAGACCCAGGTGGCGCTCAGCCGCAGCCGCGGCGCCGACGACTACCGCGAGGTGCTGGCCTCCAACCTGGAGGAGTTCGAGCGCATCGCCCGCATGGTGGGCGACATGCTCTTCCTCGCCCAGGCGGAGAACGGCCTGCTGCCGCGGCCGGCGGAAACGGTGGAGCTGGCCGACGAGGCGCGGGCGCTGGCGGATTTCTACGAGGCGCTGGCGGAGGAGCGGGACGTGGCCATCGCGGTGGCCGGCGCCGGCCGCGTCACCGGCGACCGCTTGATGCTGCGCCGCGCGCTGTCCAACCTGCTGTCCAACGCCCTGCGCCACGCCGAACGCGGCAGCACGGTGGAGATAGGCATCACCGAGGCCGGCGGCCGCGTCGCGCTGGCGGTGCGCAATGCCGGCGACGCCATTCCGCCGGAGCTGCTGCCGCGCCTGTTCGAGCGCTTCCACCGTGGCGGCGCGGCGCGCGAGCGCCACGGCGAGGGTGCCGGCCTGGGGTTGGCAATCACCCGCTCCATCGTCCAGGCCCACGGCGGCGAGGTGGAGGTCGAGTCCGCCGCCGGTCTCAGCACCTTCCGCCTGTTGTTGCCGGCGGTCTTGAACTCCGCCGCCACCCGCATACCCAATTCCACGATCAGCCCAGACGAGGCCCTCTCATGAAAACCGCTTTCCGTTCCCGTGCCCTTGCCGTGCTGCTGTGCGCCGGCACCGCGCTTCCCGCCTTCTCCGCCCTCGCCACCGAAACGGTGACCATGTACAAGGACCCCAACTGCGGCTGCTGCGGCAAGTGGGCGGAGCACATGCGCGCCAACGGCTTCGAGGTGAAGGAGGTGGCGAGCAGCCAGATGGCGGAAATCAAGCAGACCGCCGGCCTGCCTCCCAAGCTGGCTTCGTGCCACACTGCGAAGGTTGGCGGCTACGTGGTCGAAGGCCACGTACCGGCGGCGGATGTGAAGCGCCTGCTGGCGGAAAAGCCGGCGGTGGTCGGCATCTCCGCCCCCGGCATGCCGCAGGGCTCGCCGGGCATGGAGGGACCTTACCCGGCGGATCGCTACGAGGTGGTGAGCTTCGACCGCGACGGCAGGCAGGCGGTGTTCGCGCGGCACTAATTTCCGTCAGCGGGGTCCGCCACTCATGCACTCATCGTCGAACAGGAGGCCTTTATGTTTGCGCTCTCTCCCCGCCGCGTGCTGCTGCACACCTGCGCCGCGGTCCTACTCTCGGCCGCCGCGGTGGCGCCGGCGCTCGCCCAGCAGGACGACACGGTAACCGGCGACCGCGGCGGCGACATGGTGGCCGACCTGGTGATCGTGCGCCCGGTGGGCCTGGTCGCCAGCGTGCTGGGTACTGCCGGCTTCGTCATCTCGCTGCCCTTCACCCTGCTCAGCGGTTCGGTGGGGGAAAGCGCGCACGAGCTGGTCGGCAAGCCCTTCGAGTACACTTTCGCCCGCCCGCTGGGGGACTTCGACCACTGCGGACGCGAGCGCAGACCCTGCGGCCAGCGCTGACTTCCGCGTCCGCTTCGTCGCAGCACCTGGAAATCGCCCCGCAAGGGGCGATTTCCGTTTCCGGAAGCAATTTGTCACCGTATAGACGACTCAGGGCTGACTCTCCTGGCCGGGCCGTGATCTATGGCGCGGCCCGCCACCCGGCTTTCCGCGATCATGCGATGGCCTGCAGAGTCTGGCGATGTGGCCACCGGCGCAGCGGACGACGCGTCCGCCGTTCCGCCCCATGAGGGCTGATGGCCCCGCGGATGCACCGTGCCAACCTGATCGGATAATGATGAACACCATGCCTTCCCGGCCCCGCTATCGCGGCGGCTGGCCTGCTGGAGCCGTGCGATGAGTGCGCTCGACGCCTTCTTCGTCCTCGAGCCGGTTCCCCCCGAGCACCTGATCCACCCCAGCTACTCGCCCTGGCTGGTGCTGCTGTCGCTCGCCATCGCCACCTTCGCTTCCTGGATGGCGCTGCAGACGGTCGGGCTGGCGCGGCGCTCCACCAAGGGCAGCGTGCGCGCCATCATGCTCGCCACCGGCAGCTTCGCCCTGGGCGGCGGCGTGTGGGCGATGCACTTCGTCGGCATGCTGGCGGCGGACTTGTGCGTCACCGTGCATTACGATTTCGCCGTCACCCTGCTCTCCGCCCTGCCCAGCATGCTGGCCTCGGCGGTGGCGCTGAGCCTGCTGGTGCGCTCCGAGATCAACCGCGGCCAGCTGCTGTGGGGCGGCCTGCTGGTGGGCGCCGGCATCGGCGCCATGCACTACAGCGGCATGGAGGCGATGGAGATGGCGCCGCTGCTGCGCTACGACCCCTGGCTGTTCCTGCTCTCCATCGCCGTCGCCGTGGTCCTCGCCACCCTGTCGCTGTGGCTCAAGTTCCGCCTGCGCAGCCTGAGCCGGCGGGTGGGCGACAAGTGGGTGGTCATCGCTTCTGCCGTGGTCATGGGCATGGCCATCTCCGGCATGCACTACATGGGCATGATGGCCGCGCGCTTCATCGGTGCCGGCGAGGCCGGCGCCAACGTGTCCGGCAACGCCAACTTCCTCGCCATCATCATCGCCATGGGCACCATCCTGCTGACGGTGAAGGTGCTGGCGGCCAACGCGCTGCTGCGCCACCGCGAAATGCTGGCCGAGGTGGGCGACCGCGAGCTGCGCCTGCGCGCCATCATGGAGACCGCGGTGGACGCGGTGGTGACCATAGATGCCGCCGGGCTCATCCACGAGTTCAACGCCTCCGCCGAGCGCATTTTCGGCTGGCGGGCGGAGGAGGTCATCGGCCGCAATGTGAACATGCTGATGCCGGAACCTTTCCGCGCCGGCCATGACGGCTACCTCGCCTCCTACCTGCAAACCGGCGAGGCCAAGATCATCGGCAAGGGCCGGGAGGTGATCGGTCTGCGCAAGGACGGCAGCACGCTGCCGATGCGACTGGCCATCGGCCATGCCCGCCTGCCGGGGCAGGACCTGTTCGTCGGCTTCATCAGCGACATCTCCCAGCGCAAGCAGATGGAGCAGGCGCTGCGGGCGAGCGAGCAGCAGTACCGCTCGCTGATCACCAACATGCCGGGCATTTCCTACCGCTGCCGCTTCGATCATGACTGGAGCATGATCTTCATCAGCGACGCGGTGGAGACGCTGACCGGATACCCGGCCGACGAATTCGCCGGCCCCGGGCGCAAGCGCTGCTTCAACGACCTCATCCATCCGGACGACAGGGAAGTGGTGCGGCAGCAGGTGGAAGCCGCCCTCGGCCGCGGCCGCGACTTCGTCGTCGAATACCGCATCCTGCACCAGGACGGCAGCGTGCGCTGGATGTGGGAGCACGGCAGCGCCGAGAGCACCATCGACGAGGACGGCTCCATCTGGCTGGACGGCGTGATCCTGGACATCACCGCCCGCCGCGAGATGGAAGAAGCGCTGCGCCACGCCAAGGTGGCGGCCGAGCATGCGGCCGAGGCCAAGTCCGCCTTCCTCGCCAACATGAGCCACGAGATCCGCACGCCGATGAACGCCATCATCGGCTTCACCGAGGTGCTGCTGTGCGGCGAGCTGGCGCCGGAGCAACGCCGCCAGCTCGACATCGTGCGCGACTCGGCGCGTTCCCTGCTGCGCCTGCTCAATGACATCCTGGATACCGCCAAGCTGGAGCGCGGTGTGGTGGAGCTGGAGATGCTGGACTTCGACCTGCCCGAGCTGCTGGCCCAGCTGGTCGCCAGCCTGGGCGTGCAGGCGCGCGGCAAGGGGCTGGAGCTGGAACTGGTGCTGGACCCGGCGCTCGCCACCCACTACCTGGGCGATTCGCTGCGCATCCGCCAGGTGCTCACCAACCTCATCGGCAATGCCCTGAAATTCACCGAGCGTGGCCATGTCGTGGTGAGGGCGGCGGCTTGCCCCGGCGGCGTGCGCTTCGCGGTCGAGGACAGCGGCATCGGCATCGCCCCGGAGCGCCTGGCGCGCATCTTCGACCCCTTCACCCAGGCCGATGCCAGCATGAGCCGCCGCTTCGGCGGCACCGGGCTGGGCACCTCCATCAGCCAGCAGCTGGTGGAGCTGATGGGCGGCCGCATCGAGGTCGAGAGCATCCAGGGCAAGGGCAGCGTGTTCAGCTTCACCGTGCCGCTGGCGCCAGGCTCCGACCTGCGGCCGGAGGTGGTGGAGGAGGTGACGCTGCCGCCCTCGCGCATCTTGGCGGTGGACGATGTGCAGCAGAACCTGGAGCTGCTTGCCACCCTGCTGCAGCGCGCCGGGCACGAGGTGGTGACCACCGCCGACGGCGCCGAAGCGGTGACGATGGCCCGCACCCAGCACTTCGACCTCATCCTGATGGACCTGCACATGCCCGGCACCGACGGGCTGGAGGCCACCCGCCGCATCCGCGAGGACGAACGCCGCCTGGGCCGGCCGCGCACACCGGTGATCGCGCTGACCGCCAGCGTGCTGGAGGAAGACCGCCGCGCCGCCTCCAGCGCCGGCATGGACGGCTTCGCCGCCAAGCCGATCGACCTGGATCAGCTGTACGCCGAGGCCGCCCGCCTGATGGGGCTGGCCACCACGGTGCGCCGCACCCTGGTGCCGGCCGCGCGGCAGGAGGAGGCGCTGGACCTGCAGCGGGCCTTGCGGCTGTGGGGCGACCTTGCCGCCTACCGCACAGCCCTGCAGCGCTTCGCCGCCGACAACGCCATGCTGCCGGCGCAGCTGCAGCAGCACCTGGACCTGCAGCAGGCCGAAGCGGCCGGCCAGTTGGCCCACCGTGCCCGCGGCGTGGCGGCCAACCTCGGCGCGGAGGCGGTCGCCCGCCTGCTCGGCGACATCGAGCGCGCCCTGCGGCTGAAGGAGAACGCGCCTTTCGGCACCTGGCTGGCCGAGCTGGAACGCCTGCTGCGCCAGCTCGGTCGCGAGGCTGCGGCGATGGAGGAAGAGGAGCCGGCGGCGATGGCCGGCGGTGAACCGCCGGACGTGGCGGAGCTGATGCCGCTGCTCAAGCGCCTGCGCGACGAACTGAAGCGCGGCGCGCTGGACGACGGCCTGGTCCGCCGCATCCGCGAGGGCATGAGTGGGCGCGCCTGGGCAAACGACTACGCGGTGGTGGAATACGACATGGGCGACTTCGATTTCGATCGCGCCGCAGAAGGGCTGGAAAGAATGTTGCAGCAGATGGGCGAAGCCGCCGGGAGCAAGGCCTCATGATGACTTCCTCCGAAATCAGGGATGAACGGCCGGTGGTGCTGTGCGTGGACGACGAGCCCACCAACCTCCAGGTCTTGCGCCAGGTGCTGCAGCAGGATTACCGCCTGCTGTTCGCCCGCGATGGCGCCCGCGCGCTGGAGCTGGCGGCCGCCGAGCGGCCGGCGCTGATCCTGCTCGACGTGATGATGCCCGGCATGACCGGCTATCAGGTCTGCAGCGCCCTCAAGGCGGATGCCGCCGTGGCCGCGATTCCGGTCATCTTCGTCACCGCCCTCAGCGAGATGGATGACGAGGCCCGCGGCTTCGAGGTTGGCGCGGTGGACTACATCGTCAAGCCGCTGCGGCCGGCCATCGTCCGCGCCCGGGTGCGCACCCATCTCTCGCTGGTGCGGGTGGAGGAACTGCGGGAAACCCGGCTGCAGATCATCCAGCGCCTCGGCCTCGCCGCCGAGTACAAGGACAACGAGACCGGCCTCCACGTCATCCGCATGAGCCACTACAGCCGCCTGCTGGCGCTGGCCTGCGGCTGGTCGGAGGCCAGCGCCGACGACCTCTTCCATGCCGCGCCCATGCACGACATCGGCAAGATCGGCGTGCCCGACAGCATCCTGCGCAAGAACGGCGCGCTGACGCCGGAGGAGTGGGACGTGATGCGCGGCCATGTGGACATCGGCGCCCGCATCATCGGCGAGCACGACGGCGGCTTGCTCGCCATGGCGGCCGTCATCGCCCGCTCCCACCACGAGAAATGGGACGGCAGCGGCTATCCGCAAGGCCTGGCCGGCGAGGCCATCCCCATCGAAGGCCGCATCGTCGCCATTGCCGATGTGTTCGACGCCCTCACTAGCGTGCGCCCCTACAAGCCGGCCTGGCCGGTGGAGGACGCCTGCGCGCTGCTGCGCGAGCAGCGCGGCCGCCACTTCGATCCCGAGCTGGTGGACCGCTTCCTCGACTGCCTGCCGGAAGTGCTCGAGGTGAAGGCGCGCTGGGCCGAGACCGCGGCCTGAGGCCGCCGCGCTTGCACCTCCGGCCGCTGAGGTTGCCCCCGGGCGCTTCGCCGCGGTTTGCAGCCGGGCATCCCTGCGCCTAAAGTCAGACGTAAGGTCGCCGCCGCCTGCGCCGCTCGGTGGCCAGTCAATAGAGGTGAGGAAGCGAAGCCATGTCCGCCACCGCCGGGTCGTGCGTTTTCCGCCTGCCGCAGCTGATGCTGGGCGCGGCCCTGCTGCTGTTCTCCATCACCGCCGTGGCCCAGGCCCGCCTGGCCGACGCGGTTGCTTCCTGCGCCATCACCCCTTCGACGGCCTCCTGTGGCACGCCGGCCCAGGCCGCAAGCGCCGTTCCGGCAGCGCCCCCGACGCAGGACGAGGCTGCCCGGCCCACCGTCTGGCGCAACGCGCCGCTGGCGGGTCTTCTCGCCTTTCAGCCGGTGGTGACGCTCAACCAGGCGGCGCCCAGCGTGGGCGCTTCCATGTTGCCCGCCGGCTGGCCGGCGGAAGGCATGCCATCGCCGCTGCCGATGCTGTTGCCGCTGGTGCTGCTGGGCGTGCTGGCGATTGCCGCTGCGTGGGGGTATGCCGGCTGGCGCAGGCGCCGCCAGGCTGACAGCCTGCCGCCGCTGTCGCTGCCGGCTCAGGGCCTGGTGGCGGCCTTGGGGCGGTCGGTGGGCGGCATGGCCGAGCGCCAGGAGCAGAGCCTGGAGGCGCGGCGCGCTGAAATCGCCGGTGCGGCGGCGGAGTTGCGCGAGCTCGCGGCCCAGACCCGGCTGATGGCGTTGAACGCCCGCACCGAAGCGGCCTGCGCCGGCCCCGGCGGCCTGCCGATGGCGCGGGCGGCGGAGCGGGTGGACCGGCTGGCTTGCCAGGTGGCGCGTACCGCGCAGGAGATCGGCCAGGCCATCGCGGTGCTGGAGGGTGAGGTCGGCGAGCCGCCGGCAGAGGCGCGGGCAGCCGAAGGCTGGCCGGCGGGAATCGCGCTGGCGCGGGTGCACGAAGCCGCGCTGGCGACCCGCGAGCAGGGCGGCGGCAGCGAGGCGGCGGCGCGCAAGCTGGAGAGTGTCGCCCGCATCATCGAGCAGGTCACCGCGTCGCTGCATCAGACGGCGGCGGCGCTGAACGAGGCGACCGGGCAGGCGCGGCATTGAGGGGACGGAAGTTCGAGCGCCGTCCCCCTTTCCCCCGGACGGGCAAAAGGAGGTGCCCTGGGTATGAAGGCCGGCCGGCTCCAGCCCTGATGCAGGCCGATTGCGGCCAGCAGGCTTACTGCTCGATCAGCGAAGCCGGGCCCGGCTGACCCAACTTCAACCGGCCGCCACCGTGTCCGTCTGCCGCTTCAGCAGCGCAGTCAGCCAGCGCTTGGCGTCCCGCTGGGTGCGTTCCTCGGTGAGGCGCTGGCACAGCGAATCCGCCACTTCCTCGAAGCTCAGCGTGCGTTCCGGGTTGATGGCGTCACAGCGCACCAGGTGGAAGCCGAGTTCGGACTCCACCGGCGCCGACAGCTCCCCCGGCTGCAGCGCGAACAGCACTTCATCCAGCTCCGGGTAGAGATGGCCGCGCGGCACCTCGCCCAGCAGGCCGCCGTTGAGCGCGGTGGGGCACTCGGAGTGCTTGGCCGCCTGCTCTTCGAAGCGCTCCGGCTTGTTGCCCAGCCGGCGGGCGATCTCCTTGATGCGGTGCTGCACCCGCTCGCGGGTGTTGTCGGTGTAGTCCTCGTTCACCGTGATCAGGATGTGGCGGGCGGTGCGGCGCTCCGGGCTGTGGAAGCGCTCGCGATGGTTGAGGTAGAAGATCTCCGCCTCGGTGCGGCCGACCTCGCCGGCGCGCGAGCCGACGCGGGATAGCACCGCCTCCACCAGCAGGTCGCGCTGCAGCGCGGCGCTGAGGGCGGTCTCGCTGAGGCCGACGGCGTCCATCGCGGCGTTGAAGGCTTCCACTTCCGGGAAGCTGCCGCGGATCTCTTCCAGCGAGTTGGCCACCGCGTCCGGTGCCAGGCATACGCCCTGGGCTTCGTCGCTGGCGAGTACCACGGCTTCGATCTGTACATAGCGCCGGGCAACGGATTGCACCCGTTCCCGGTCGGCGCCTTCCAGCGAGCTGGCGTCGCGGCCGAACAGGGCGAGGGCGGCTTTCAGTTCGTAGTAGGCGGTGTTGCTCATCGCTTCATGCTCCCGGAGCTTGCTGTACGGCCGCCATGCAGGCGGCGCGGTGAAGAAGGGTGTTCATGCGCTTTCCTCTTCGTCGGCGTCCGCGTCGTCCTGGGCAGAGAGCTGGCGCTTGCGCACCGGCGGCGCCGGCAGGGGTTCGAGCGAGGCTTCGGGAATGCAGAGGAAGCGGTTGGGAAAGGAGACGTGGTAATGCACGCCGCCGGGCATGTCGCGCAGCACGCGGATGACCTCGCCCACCGTGCCCTTGGGCACGACGACCTCGCCATCCACCGCGAAGCTGCGGCCGGCGAGCACTTTCTCGCGCGACTCGTAGCGGCTGGGGTTCCAGGCTTCGTCTGCGCCGATCAGCTCTTCCTGGCGGCAGCCGACGATGCGGTCGATCTCGAGGAAATGCACGGTGTAGATGATCTGGTCCTGCAGGAAGGTGCCGATCTCGATCACCGTGCCTATGCTGCCGCGGCGCACCAGCAGTTCGCCGACGTCCATGCCGGGGAAGGTGCCGTCGTCGCGCACATTGCGGGTGACGCGAACGCGGTCACCGTAGTCGAACTCGGGGCGCATGGTCGGCGGGGCTCCTGTGCTTGCCTTGCGTGGGTCAGCGCTTGACGTCGCCGAGGGAGACGAAAGCGGTGCCGCTGGCCTTCTTGAACACCGCGAAGACCTTCTCGGTGACCGCGTCGGAGGTGGTGAAGTCCTGGTAGGCGAGTTCCAGGAAGCGCTTGTTGTGGGCGCGCACCGTGTCTTCGTCGTCCGTTTCGGGGGCGTTGTGGGCGAGGTAGTCGTGGAAGCGCTGCAGGATGTGCAGGCGGTTCACATGCACCACAGCCGGGTCGTAGGCGACGCCGAAGTAGTTCAGGAAGTCTTCGGCGGACGAGAGTTCTTCCATTGCTTCGTCCAGGGTGAGTTCGTCCATGAGGGGCTCCGGTTGGCTGTCAGTTGACGGGGGCGACGATGAGGGGTGGATCGATTTCGGCGGCGCGGGCGATGTCGAGCAGGGCCTTGCCGCCCATGCGGTCGGCGTCGTCCACCCGCACCAGGGTTTCCAGCAGGCACACCGCGTCGTGGATCTGGCCCAGGCGCAGCTTGATGTAGGCGGCGGCCTTGAGGGCGGAGAGATAGAAGCGGGTCAGCGTCATCGACTCGCGGGCGGCGGCCACGATCAGCGCCTCGTTCAGGCCCTGGCCGTCCGCCGGCAGGCCGACGCGGGCGCCGCTGACGGCGATGGAGCGCCAGACGATGGCTTCCGACTTGTCCATCTGGTGGCGGTAGAAGTGGTAGCGATAGAGCGCCACCAGCACCATCAAGTGGTCCGGCGCGGCCTCGGCGGCCCGGGCCAGCAGACCCTCGGCTTCCGGCTCGCCGTAGCAGGCGCCGGCGCCTTCGATCAGCTCCAGCACGCCCTCGGGCAGCGGGTCGTCGAAGTACAGCGGTTGCGGGTCGAAATGCAGCAGATCCATCACTTCACCTCGGCGGTCTCGGGTTGGCAGGCACAGGTGGGACAGGCGCCATCGGTGTTGGCGTTGCAGTCGACCGCGCCCTGCGCCAGCAGCGGCACCACCGCGTGGGCGGCGGGCGCGGAGGCGGCGGCGCGCAGCCCGGCCAGCTCGGATTCCAGCGATTTGATACGGTCCACCAGGCAGTTCAGCGTGTGCCCGACCGGGTCCGGCAGCAGGTGATGGTCGAGGTTGAGTTCGTCGGTAGCGGCCAGGATGGGGGCTTCGCGCCTCACCACCCGGGCAGGGATGCCGACCACCGTGCGGTCGGCCGGCACGTTCTTCACCACCACCGAGTTGGCGCCCACCCGCACCCGCGGGCCTATGGTGATGGCGCCGAGGATCTTGGCGCCGGCGCCGACCACCACATGGTCGCCCAGCGTGGGATGGCGCTTGCCCGGGTTCCAGGTGGTGCCGCCCAGGGTGACGCCGTGGTACAGGGTGACGTCGTCGCCGATCTCGGCGGTTTCGCCCACCACCACGCCGGCACCGTGGTCGATGAAGAAGCGGCGGCCGATGCGGGCGCCGGGGTGGATGTCCACATTGGTGAACACCCGCGCCAGGAAGCTCACCAGCCGGGCAGGGTAGCGCCAACCGCGGCGCCACAGGGCATGGGCGATGCGGTGGGACATCACCGCATGCACGCCGGGGTAGGTGGTGAGCACTTCCCAGGCGGTGCGCGCGGCGGGGTCGCGGCCGAAGACGCAGCGCACGTCCTCGCGCAGCAGGGCGAACAGGCCCGGCTCGGCTGATTCTCCAGTCATGGCGGCGGATTTCGTGTTCATGGCATCAGGCTCCGGCCAACGGCAGGCCGTCCGCCTCCAGGCGGGCGTGCAGGCCGGGCAGCAGGTCGGCGGGCCGGGTGCTGCTGGCACGCAGTTCAGCATGGAAGGCGAGCAGGTCGGCGCTGTCCGGCGTGCGCTTGGCCTGGCTGGCGAAGTCGCGGATGCGGGCCAGCAGGCAGGCGGTCTCGGCGTCGCTCAGGGCGATGCCCAGCGCGGCGTAGGCGGTGACCACGCCGCGGCCGCCGGAGTGCTTGCCCAGCAGCAGGCGGTGGCTGCGGCCGAGCAGGGCGGGATCTATGCCCTGGTAGTTGGCCGGGTCCTTCAGCAGGCCATCCACGTGGATGCCGGCCTCGTGGGTGAATACGCCCTCGCCGACCACGCTCTTGTGCCAGCCCACCGGCCGGCCGGAGGCGCGGGCCACCGCCTGGGAGGCATCCAGCAGGCGGCGGAAGTCGATCAACTCGCCGACGCCGTGGAACTGGCGCAGGCCGAGGGCGACCTCTTCCAGCGCGGCGTTGCCGGCGCGCTCGCCCAGGCCGTTCACCGTGGTGTTCACATGCGTGGCGCCGGCACGCACCGCCGCCAGGGTGTTGGCGGTGGCCAGTCCGAGGTCGTCATGGGCGTGCATCTCCAGCTCCAGCGTACAGGCGGCACGCAGGGCGGCGATGGCTTCGTAGGTGGCGAAGGGGTCCAGCACGCCCAGGGTGTCGGCGAAGCGGAAGCGGCGGGCGCCGGCGGCCTCGGCGGCCTGCACGACTTCGGTGAGAAAGGCCGGGTCGGCGCGGGAGGCATCCTCGCCGCCGACGCCGATGTCGAAGCCGGCCTCGCGCGCCACCGGCACCCAGCGGGCGATGCGCGCCAATACCTCGTCGCGGTCGGCGCCCAGCTTGTGCCGGATCTGCTGGTCGGAAACCGGCACCGACAGTTCCAGCATGTGCACCGGCAGGCTGCGGCAGGCGTCGATGTCCTTGCCGGTGAGCCGGCCCCAGACGATGAGCCGGGTGTCGTGGCCGGCGTCGGCCAGGGTGGCGGCCATGGCGCGGATGTCGCCGGCCTCCTCCGCGCCCATGGCGGGGATGCCGATCTCCAGCTCCGGCACCCCGATCTCGGCAAGGATGCGGGCGATCTCGCACTTCTCGGCGCGGGTGAAGGCCACCCCCGCCGATTGTTCGCCGTCGCGCAGCGTCGTGTCGTCGATCACCACTGTGGCAGCCATGGCCGCTTTCTCCTGGGCGTGGATCAGGCGTAGGTGGGGGCGAAGGCCTTTTCCGGGTCCGTCACCGGCCCGTTCTCGCCCCAGTAGGGCGACAGCTTGCGCAGCTGGGCGATGATGGGCGGCACCGCGGCGATCACGCGGTCGATCTCCGTCTCGGTGTTCTCGTGCGACAGCGAGAAGCGGATGGTGCCGTGGGCGGCGGTGTAGGGAATGCCCATCGCCCGCATCACGTGCGAGGGTTCCAGCGAGCCGGAGGTGCAGGCGGAGCCGGAGGAGGCGGCGATGCCCTGCTTGTTCAGCAGCATCAGGATGGCCTCGCCTTCCACGTATTCGAAGGCGATGTTCAGCGTGTTGGGCAGGCGGTTGTCCACATCGCCGGTGGCGAAGGCGTGCGGCACGGCGGAGAGGATGCCGGCCTGCAGCTTGTCGCGCAGGGCGCGCACATAGGTGTTCTCCAGCTCCATGCGCTCCAGCGCCAGCTCGGCGGCCACGCCCAGGCCGATGATGGAGGGCACGTTCTCGGTGCCGGCACGGCGGCCGCGCTCCTGGCCGCCGCCGCGCAGCAGCGGACGGAAACGGGCGCCGCGGCGCAGGTACAGGGCGCCTATGCCCTTGGGCGCGTGCAGCTTGTGGCCGGACATGGAGAGCATGTCGATGGCGGAGTTGGCCAGGTCCAGCGGAATCTTGCCCACCGCCTGCACCGCGTCGGTGTGGAACAGGATGCCGGCGGCGTGCGCCATCTCGGCCATCTGCTTCACCGGGAAGTAGGTGCCGGTTTCGTTGTTGGCCCACATCACCGACACCACCGCCACTTTGTCGGACAGCAGCGCGGCGTACTCGTCCAGGTTCAGCCGGCCCTTGCCGTCCACTTTCAGGCGGTGGATGGTGTAGCCCTCTTTTTCCAGCTGGTCGCACAGGTGCAGCACCGCATGGTGCTCCACCATGGTGGTGATGATTTCCTTGCGCTCAGGGTTGGCCTTGAGCGCCGACAGGATGGCGGTGTTGTCCGCCTCGGTGCCGCCGGCGGTGTAGATGATCTCGGAGTCGTACTCCGCCCCCAGCAGCTTCTGCAGCGAGGCCCGGGCGCTTTTCACCGCGTGGCCGACCTTGGCGCCGAAGCTGTGCATGGACGAGGGGTTGCCGAACTGCTCGGTGAAGTAGGGCAGCATGGCCGCGACCGCTTCCGGCGCGCAGCGGGTGGTGGCGTTGTTGTCGAGGTAGATCGGGGTCGGGCTGGGGATGCTCATCATGCTCTCCGCTGGGCTGCGCCGCGCCGGTCCGGGGTGGCCGGCCTGTGCGGTGCAGAGGCTGTGTCGCTGGCGGTCGCGGGGTGGCGCCGCCGGTGTCTGGCCTGCCCCGCCCGCCAGGGGTGGGGCAGGGGGGAGTCGGTCAGGCGGGCAGGG
>NZ_WUEI01000089.1 GCF_012911025.1 Azoarcus sp. TTM-91
GCCCAGCCCGCCCCGCAACCCACGCTGTTCGTGCTGGAGGACGAACCGGAGATCGCCCGCCTGATCTGCGCCGCGCTGGCCGAGTACGGCTTCCGCGCCGAACACCTCTCCACCGGCCGCCAGCTATTGTCCCGCGCCCGCCAGTCGGTGCCGGACCTGTGCATCGTGGACCTCGGCCTGCCCGACATGGACGGCATGCAGGTGGTTCGCGAACTGCAGGAGAACAGCCCCTGCGCGGTCCTCATCCTCACCGGCCGCAACGACGTCACCGACCGGGTGCTGGGCCTGGAGCTGGGCGCCGACGACTACCTGGTGAAGCCTTTCGAGCCGCGTGAGCTGGTCGCCCGGGTGCGCTCCATCCTGCGTCGCTACCAGCGCGCCGCGCCGCCGGAAGCCAGCGCCGAGCGCACCCTCGCCCGCTTCTCCGGCTGGGCCTTCGACAGCGGCCGCCATGTGCTGGTGGCCGCCGACGGCCGCGAGATCGGCCTCTCCGCCGCCGAAGCCGGCCTGCTGGCGCTGATGCTGCGGCGGCCGAACAAGATCCTGTCGCGCGAGCAGCTGCTGGGGGAGCGCGAGGTCGACCCCTTCGACCGCAGCATAGACGTCCGCATCTCCCGCCTGCGCCGCAAGCTGGACGACGACCCGCAGAACCCCAAGCTGATCCGCACGGTGTATGGGGCCGGCTATCTGCTGTCGGCGCAGGTGAGCTGGGAATGAAGACTGCTCAGCAGCAAGACTGGCTGGTGGCCAAGGGAATCGCACTGGCGTGGGCCAGATTGCGTGGCCGCTTGTACGTATACGGCAAGCGGCCTCTATAATTATGAATTCTTAATCCAGTTCCGGAGCTTTCCCATGTCCCAGCGCCCGTTCAAGATCCTCGGCATCCAGCAGGTCGCCATCGGCGGCCCCAGCAAGGAAAAGCTGCGCAGCCTGTGGGTGGACATGCTGGGGCTGGAGGTTCAGGGCAGCTTCTCCTCCGAGCGCGAGAATGTGGACGAAGACATCTGCGCCATGGGCAAGGGGCCGTTCAAGGTCGAGGTGGACCTGATGCAGCCGCTGGACCCGGAGAAGAAGCCGGCGGTGCATACCACCCCGCTCAACCACGTCGGCCTGTGGGTGGACGACCTGCCGCGCTGCGTGGAATGGCTGACGGCCCAAGGCGTGCGCTTCGCTCCCGGCGGCATCCGCCGCGGCGCCGCCGGCTACGACATCACCTTCCTGCATCCCAAGGGTAACGAAGAATTCCCGATCGGCGGCGAAGGGGTGCTGGTGGAGTTGGTGCAGGCCCCACCGGAAGTGATCCAGGCCTACGCCACGCTGGCGGGCTGATCTCAGGGCTGCGTGCTCCGCCGGGGGACACGCTGGACGCGCCCCCGCAAGCCTCTATTTCCGCGGCCCGCGTTTCGGCGGCCCCTTCCACCAGCCCCTTTCAGTTCACCGCCACGCCGGCGGCAAAAGTGTCGCAGGCGTGCAGGCTGCCCTGTTCCAGGCCGGTGCGGAACCAGCGCACCCGCTGGGCGGAGCTACCGTGGGTGAAGCTGTCCGGCACCACATAGCCGCGGCCCTGCTGCTGCAGGCGATCGTCGCCGATGGCGGCCGCGGCGGTCAGTGCCTCCTCCACGTCGCCGCTTTCCAGGATTTGCCGCGCCCGGTCGGCGTGATAGGCCCAGACGCCGGCCAGACAGTCGGCCTGCAGTTCCTGCCGCACCGACAGGCGGTTGCCCTCGCGCTCACTCAGGCGCTGGCGCGCCTCCTGCACCTTGGCCGAGATGCCGAGCAGGTTCTGCACGTGATGGCCAACCTCATGGGCGATCACGTAGGCCTGGGCGAAATCGCCGGGTGCGCGGTAACGCTGCTTCAGCTCGTCGTAGAAAGAGAGGTCGATGTAGAGCTTGCGATCCATCGGGCAGTAGAAGGGCCCCATGGCCGCCTGGCCGACGCCGCAGGCGCTGCGGGTGGAGCCGGAGAACAGCACCAGCACCGGCTCTTCGTAACGGCGGCCGTTGGCGGCGAACAGCGGTCCCCAGGTGTCTTCGGTATCCGCCAGCACCATGGAGACGAAGCGGCCGGCCTCGTCGGTGGGCGCGCCGCCTGAAGCCGGCGCGGAAACGCTGCTGCCCTGCCCGCCCATGCCGGCGATCTGCATCACCACCGCCGGATCGACACCGAAGTAGAGCGCCACCAGTGCCAGGATGAGCCCGCCCAGCCCGAGCCGGCCGGCGCCGCCCCCACCCGAGCCGCGCCTGTCTTCGACCTTGTCGCTTTCCCTGCCCAGCCGCATGTCCGCCTCCGCTCTCGCCCAGTCTCGCCCGCCGGCTGGCTGCCGGTCGCGCTCGCATTATGTGATGCAGGCGCTGCGTGGTGTAGACAGACAAAGCCCGCCTTGCGGCGGGCTTTGTCATAAGGCGCGGATTCGTCCACAAACCCGGCCCCGGCCGACGGCAAGGGCTCAGGCAGCAACGGCCAGCTTGTCCTCCCGCAGCGCCTCGTATTCGTCCTCCCAGAACCATTTCTCCTCGCCGAAAGCCGGCCGCAGGTGATCCAACCAGGTGGCTTCCGCGTCGTAGCGGGCGAAGAAGGGGCGTTGTACCCAGTCCGGATTGCGCCCCTGGATGAAGCGCAGCACGAATACCTTCTCGCCACCCACCTCGGTGATGCCCTGGATCTCCACCTTGCCTGGGCTGGCGGACATGCTGGGGCCGCGCGCGGTGCGGGCCAGACCGGATACCTGCTGCATCGCCTCGCGGTAGATCTCCCAGGCGCGCGCCAGCGGCACCTCGAAGTAGTGGCGGGCGCCGGTGTCCCGTTCGACGAACATGTAGTAGGGCACGATGCCCAGGCGCACCTGGGTCTGCCACAGCCGCGCCCACACCGCAGGGTCGTCGTTGATGTGACCGATCAGCGGGCCCTGCCCGCGTATCACCGCGCCGGTATCGCGGATGCGGCGGATGGCAGCCCGCGCCGCCGGCGTCTCCAGCTCGCGCCAGTGGTTGTAGTGCGCCATCAGCGCGACATGCTTGCCGGCCTTCACCATGCGCTCCAGCAGGCGGACCAGCTCGTCCGCATCATCGGCGCCGAGGAAGCGCTGCGGCCAGAAGCTGAGCGCCTTGGTGCCGATGCGTATGGTCTGGATGTGCTCGAACTCCGGCGCCAGCAGCGGTTCCAGGTAGCCGGCGAGGTGCTTGGTCTTCATCACCATCGGGTCACCGCCGGTGAACAGCAGGTCGGTGACCGCTGGCTGCTTGCGCAGGTAGGCGTGCAACCGCTGCGCCTCGGAGGCGGCGATGCGCAGCGCCTTGTCGCCCACGAACTGGGCCCAGCGGAAGCAGAAGGTGCAGTAGCTGTGGCAGGTCTGGCCCTGGCTGGGGAAGAACAATACTGTTTCGCGGTACTTGTGCTGGATGCCGTCCAGCCGCTCGCCGGCCTCGTCGCGCGGCATGTTCATCTCCATCTGATCGGCTGGGTGCGGGTTGAGCTCCAACCTGATTTCCTGCGCCGCGGCGTCGATCTCCGCCTTGTCGGCCTCACGCCGGTAGAGCTCGGCGATCCACTCGTAATGGCCCTCGGTAAGCATGCCGCGCTGGGGAAAGGTGAGCTGGAAGAGGGGGTCGGCGGGCGTGTTGTCCCAGTCGATCAGTTCGTCGATCACGTACTGGTTCACGCGGAACGGCAGCACGGTGGAAACCACTTTCATCTCGAAGCGGGCTTCTTCGGACATCGCCGCCAGCGGAGCGATGCGATCCAGGTCGCGCTGGGTATAGACCTTGAAGGGCTGGGGGGCGATCACTTCGCCACGGGCAACTGGCCACTGGCGTGCCGCAGTCTGCAGCTGAGCTGTCATGGAACCTCCTCGTTGAGCCGGGCACCGCCCACCGGCGCGACAGGGAGGACGCGGCCGGAAGCGGTTCGGGGAACGGGTTTGACCGGCAGCGGCGCGGGTAAAAGGGGGGGCCGGACGGAGCCGGGCGGGTGCGCACGCTGGCGGTGAAGCGGAGCCGCCGCGCAAGAGGCGGGCGGCGGAAAGCCGGCGAATCATATTCGAACAATTATCTTTGTGCAAACAATCTAAACCGAAATACATTTCCCCCTTACTTCCGGCCGGCGCACGGCGGCACGGATGCCGCCCATGCGCTGCTCCCGCCGCAAAAAAAGAAAAGCCCGCACGAGGCGGGCTTTCCGGGGGTGGCGTCCCCTGCGCGGGGAAGGCCATCGCTTGGCTGCAGGCAGGCTCACTCGAACTCGATGATGACCTCGTCCACCGCCAGGCTGGCGCCGGGGCTGGCCACCACCTTGCGCACCTTGCCGTCCTGCTCGGCCTTGAGCACGTTCTCCATCTTCATTGCTTCGATCACCGCCAGCTTTTCGCCGGCCTTGACCTCCTGCCCCTCGCTCACCGCGATCTCGCGCAGCAGGCCGGGCATGGGCGACAGCAGGAACTTGGAGAGGTCGGGCGGCAGCTTCACCGGCATCAGCGCCTGCAAGGCGGCGGCGGACACGCTCATCACCATGCAGACGGCCTGGCTGCCGGCGTGGGACAGGCGGTACTTCATGCCGCTGCGCTCCACCTGCATGGTGAAGGGCTTGCCGTTCAGGGTGCCGGCGAACAGCAACTCGCCGAACTTCCACTCAGTGCGCAGCGCGTAAGTCTCGCCGCGGTGGCTCACCGCGTAGCCTTCGGCTGCCGGCACCACCGTCACCGGGCTGCGCTCCTCGCCGCGGATGACGATGTAGTCGTCCTTCACCACCCGCTCGTGGCCGGGCATCTGGCCGCTGATCTGCGCCGCCCTGTCCTGGTAGGCACGGTGCATGGCCGCGGCCACGGCGACGAAGAGCGCCGGATCGTCGTGCGGCACCATGGAGGAATCGAAGCCCTTCGGGTACTCCTCGGCGATGAAGCCGGTGTTGAAGTTGCCGGAGACGAAGCGCGGATGCTGCATCAGCGCGGCCTGGAAGGGGATGTTGGAGCTGATGCCGCGGATCACGAAGGCATCCAGCGCCTCGCGCATGCGTGCGATGGCCTGGTCGCGGTCGGCGCCGTGGGTGATCAGCTTGGCGATCATCGAGTCGTAAAACATCGAGATCTCGCCACCGTCATAGACGCCGGTATCCACCCGCACCGCCCCCTCGACCTCCGCCGGCGGCTGGAAGCGCACCAGCCGGCCAGTGGAGGGCAGGAAGCCGCGGAAGGGATCTTCGGCGTTGATGCGGCATTCCATCGCCCAGCCTTTGAGCGGGATCTCCTCCTGGGTGAAGGACAGCTTCTCGCCGGCGGCGACGCGGATCATCTGCTCGACCAGATCCAGGCCGGTGATGAATTCGGTGACCGGGTGCTCCACCTGCAGCCGGGTGTTCATCTCCAGGAAGTAGAAGGACTTGTCCTTGCCGACGACGAACTCCACTGTGCCGGCGGACTGGTATTCCACCGCCTTCGCCAGCGCCACCGCCTGCTCGCCCATGGCCTTGCGGGTGGCGGGGTCGAGGAAGGGGCTGGGCGCTTCTTCGATCACCTTCTGGTGGCGGCGCTGGATGGAACATTCGCGCTCGTGCAGGTAAACCGTGTTGCCGTGGGCATCGGCCAACACCTGGATCTCGATGTGGCGCGGCTCCTCGACGAATTTCTCGATGAACACCCGGTCGTCGCCGAAGCTGTTGCGCGCTTCGTTCTGGCAGGAGGCGAAGCCCTCGAAGGCTTCCTGGTCGTTGAACGCGACCCGCAGGCCCTTGCCACCGCCGCCGGCGGAGGCCTTGATCATCACCGGATAGCCGATGCCCTTGGCGATCTCCACCGCCTGCTCCGGCCCGGCGATGGCATCGTTGTAGCCGGGAATGGTGCTGACGCCGGCGGCCTTGGCCAGCTTCTTGGACTCGATCTTGTCGCCCATCTTGGCGACCGAGTAGTGCTTCGGGCCGATGAAGATGATGCCTTCCTCTTCCAGCCGGCGGGAGAAGGCCTCGTTCTCCGACAGGAAGCCGTAGCCCGGATGCACCGCCTCGGCGCCGGTCTGCTTGCAGGCGGCGATGATCTTGTCCATCACCAGGTAGGACTCCTTGGACGCCGCCGGTCCGATGCAGACCGCCTCGTCGGCGAGGTCCACATGCAGGGCGTCCTTGTCCGCCTCGGAATACACCGCCACCGTCTGGATGCCCATCTTGCGGGCGGTCTTGATCACGCGGCAGGCGATTTCACCGCGGTTTGCGATCAGGATTTTCTTAAACATGCATGGTCTCCGCGGTGAAATCGCCACGGCATGCCTTGCATGCCGGCCGATGTGACTGCGTCGCTGCGCCGCTGCGCGGCTGGTCACCGCGGTTTGCGATCAGGATCTTCCTAAACATTGTGTTGTTCTCCCCGGCTCAGAGCGGAATATTGCCGTGCTTGCGCCACGGGTTTTCCAGCTGCTTGTCGCGCAGCATCGCCAGCGAGCGGCAGATACGCTTGCGGGTGGCGTGCGGCATGATGACGTCGTCGATGAAGCCGCGGTGGGCGGCGACGAAGGGGTTGGCGAACTTCTCCTTGTACTCCGCCTCGCGCTTCGCGATCTTCTCCGGGTCGTTCTTCTCTTCGCGGAAGATGATCTCCACCGCGCCCTTGGGGCCCATGACCGCGATCTCGGCGGTCGGCCAGGCGAGGTTCACATCGCCGCGCAGGTGCTTGGAACTCATCACGTCGTAGGCGCCGCCGTAGGCCTTGCGGGTGATCACGGTGATCTTGGGCACGGTGCATTCGGCATAGGCGTAGAGCAGCTTGGCGCCGTGCTTGATGATGCCGCCGTATTCCTGGGCGGTGCCGGGCATGAAGCCGGGCACGTCCACGAAAGTCACCACCGGAATGTTGAAGGCATCGCAGAAGCGCACGAAGCGCGCCGCCTTGATCGAGCTCTTGATGTCCAGGCAACCGGCCAGCACCAGCGGCTGGTTGGCGACGATGCCCACCGTCTGCCCTTCCATGCGGCCGAAGCCGATGACGATGTTCTTGGCGTAATCCGGCTGCAGTTCGAAGAAGTCGCCCTCGTCCACCACCTTGGTGATCAGCTCCTTCATGTCGTAGGGCTGGTTGGGGTTGGACGGCACCAGGGTGTCCAGCGACTCGTCCATGCGGTCGGCCAGGTCGGTCGTCGGCCGCACCGGCGCCTTCTCGCGGTTGGACAGCGGCAGGAAGTCGATGAAGCGGCGCAGCATGCCCAGCGCCTCGACGTCGTTCTCGAAAGCGAGGTCGGCGACGCCGGACTTGCTGGTATGGGTCACCGCGCCGCCCAGTTCCTCGGCGGTCACTTCCTCATGCGTCACCGTCTTCACCACTTCCGGGCCGGTGACGAACATGTAGGAGGAGTCCTTGACCATGAAGATGAAGTCGGTCATCGACGGCGAATACACCGCGCCGCCAGCGCAGGGCCCCATGATCATGGATATCTGCGGGATCACGCCGGAAGCCATCACGTTGCGCTGGAACACATCGGCATAGCCGCCGAGGGAATCCACCCCTTCCTGGATGCGCGCGCCGCCGGAGTCGTTGAGGCCGATCACCGGCGCGCCGACCTTGAGCGCGTGGTCCATGACCTTGCAGATCTTCTGCGCATGCGTTTCGGACAGCGAGCCGCCGAACACGGTGAAGTCCTGGCTGAAGACGAACACCAGCCGGCCATTGACGGTGCCGTAGCCGGTGACCACGCCGTCGCCCGGTATCTTCTCCGCATCCGCCATGCCGAAGTCGGTGCAGCGGTGCTCCTTGAACATGTCCCACTCTTCGAAGCTGCCCTCGTCCAGCAGTAGCTCGATGCGCTCGCGGGCGCTCAGCTTGCCCTTTGCATGCTGGGCGTCGATGCGCCGCTGGCCGCCGCCGAGGCGGGCTGCGGCGCGGCTCTCGTCCAGCCGGCGGATGATTTCGTGCATAGAAGGTCTCCTGTCGATTCCGTTGCCGGCACGACTCCGCACCGGGTGACGCTGTTTCAGTGTTGCCGATTACCGAATGGGTGGCTGTGCCGGCGGCTTCGTGACCTTGCCCCCCCTCAGCCGAGATAGCCGAGCAGGGTCAGCGCGGCAGCAGCCGGCGTGGTCTCGCCCGCCTGCACCGCCGCCGCCAGCCGCGGCAGCGCCTCGCGCACCTGGCCGTCGCCGCGGAAGCGGCTGCGCAGGCCGGCGTCTATCAATTCCCACATCCAGGCCAGGGCCTGGTTGCGGCGGCGGCCGTCGAACTCGCCGCTGCGCCGCATGATGTCGCAATACTCGCCCACCGTGCGCCAGAAAGCTTCCACGCCTTCCTTTTGCAACGCCGACAACGTCAGCACCGGCGGGCTCCAGTTCGGGCTGGCCGGCCTCAGCAGGTGCAGCGCGGTCTGCAGCTGGGCCTTGGCGCGGGTGGCGGCGGCGGGGTCGATGTCCGCCTTGTTCACCACGATGAGATCGGCCAGTTCGACGATGCCCTTCTTCATCGCCTGCAGGTCGTCGCCGGCGTTGGGCAACTGCAGCAGGCAGAACATGTCGGTCATGCCGGCCACCGCGGTCTCCGACTGGCCGACGCCCACCGTCTCGACGATGATCACGTCGAAGCCGGCCGCCTCGCACACCAGCATGGTCTCCCGCGTCTTCTCCGCCACGCCGCCGAGCGAGCCGGCCGAAGGGCTGGGGCGGATGAAGGCGGCGGTCTCGCGCGACAGCAGCTCCATGCGCGTCTTGTCGCCGAGGATGGAGCCGCCGGTGAGCGTGGAGGACGGATCGACCGCCAGCACCGCGATGCGATGCCCCTGAGCGATCAGGTACAGGCCCAGCGCCTCGATGAAGGTGGACTTGCCCACGCCCGGCACGCCGGAAATACCGATGCGCACCGCGCCGCCGCTGGCCGGCAGCAAGGCCTCCAGCACCGCGCGGGCACGCAGCTTGTGATCCTCGCGCTGGGATTCGACCAGGGTGATGGTCTTCGCCAGCGGCCGCAGCTGGCGGGCGAGCACGCCCTCGACCAGCGCGCGGTCGGCGGCATCCAGCGTGATGCCCTGGCAGGGTGGTCTTTCGGCGGAATTCATACCGGGATGCGGCAACTCCGGACAGCCTTGAACCCGAGGCCCGCGCTCAGGCCGCAATCCGCGCGGCGCGGATCTGCTTCAACACTTCGCGCGCCGCCACCGGGATCGGCGTGCCGGGGCCGAAGATGCCCTTGGCGCCGGCGGCGTACAGGGCGTCATAGTCCTGCGCCGGGATGACGCCGCCGACGAAGGTGATGATGTCGTCCGCGCCCAGCTTCTTCAGTTCGGCGATGATCTGCGGCACCAGGGTCTTGTGGCCGGCGGCGAGGCTGGAGCAGCCGACCGCGTGCACATCGTTCTCCACCGCATGGCGGGCGGCTTCTTCCGGGGTCTGGAAGAGCGGGCCGATGTCGATGTCGAAGCCGAGGTCGGCGAAGGCCGAAGCCACCACCTTGGCGCCCCGGTCGTGGCCGTCCTGGCCCAGCTTGGCGATCATGATGCGCGGGCGGCGGCCTTCGTCGGCGACGAAAGCCTCGATCTCGCCCTTCAGCGCCTTCCAGTCTTCCTGCTCTTCCACGACAGCTCCATAGACGCCGGACACGGCCTGGGGGTTGGCGCGGTAGCGGCCGAAGATCTTCTCCAGCGCGTCCGACACCTCGCCCACGGTAGCACGCAGGCGGATGGCCTTCACGCTGAGGTCGAGCAGGTTGCCGTGGCCGCTCTCGGCGCACCGCGTCAGCGCCTCCAGCGCTGCCTGCACCGCGGCGCCGTCGCGGCTTTCGCGTATCTTGTTGAGGCGCGCGATCTGCGCTTCGCGCACCGCGTGGTTGTCGATGTCGAGGATCTCGATCGGGTCTTCCTTGGCGAGCTTGTACTTGTTCACGCCGACGATGACGTCCTTGCCCGAGTCGATGCGCGCCTGCTTCTCGGCGGCACACTCCTCCACCTTCATCTTGGCCCAGCCGGACTCGACCGCCTTGGTCATGCCGCCCATGGCTTCGATCTCCTCGATCAGCGCCCAGGCCTTGTCGGCCATGTCCTGGGTGAGCTTCTCCATCATGTAGGAGCCGGCCCAGGGATCGACGACGTTACAGATGTGGGTTTCTTCCTGAATGATGATCTGGGTGTTGCGGGCGATGCGGGCGGAAAACTCGGTGGGCAGCGCGATGGCTTCGTCCAGCGCGTTGGTGTGCAGCGACTGGGTGCCGCCGAACACCGCCGCCATCGCCTCGATGGTGGTGCGCACCACGTTGTTGTACGGGTCCTGCTCGGTAAGCGACCAGCCGGAGGTCTGCGAGTGGGTGCGCAGCATCATGGACTTCGGGCTCTTGGGCTCGAACTGTTTCATGATGCGCCACCACAGCAGGCGCGCCGCCCGCATCTTGGCGATCTCGAGGTAGAAGTTCATGCCCACCGCCCAGAAGAAGGACAGGCGGCCGGCGAAGGTATCCACGTCCATGCCGCTGGCGATGCCGGTGCGCACGTACTCCAGGCCGTCGGCCAGGGTGAAGGCCAGCTCGATCGCCTGGTTCGCCCCCGCCTCCTGGATGTGATAGCCGGAGATGGAGATGGAGTTGAACTTCGGCATGTGCTGCGCGGTGTAGCCGAAGATGTCGGCGATGATCTTCATCGACGGCGTGGGCGGATAGATGTAGGTGTTGCGGACCATGAACTCCTTGAGGATGTCGTTCTGTATGGTCCCCGACAGCTTCTCCTGCGCCACGCCCTGCTCTTCGGCGGCGACGATGTAGCCGGCCAGGATGGGCAGCACCGCGCCGTTCATGGTCATGGACACCGAGATCTTGTCCAGCGGGATGCCGTCGAACAGGATCTTCATGTCCTCCACCGAATCGATCGCCACGCCGGCCTTGCCGACGTCACCGGTGACGCGCGGATGGTCGGAGTCATAGCCGCGATGGGTGGCGAGGTCGAAGGCCACCGACACGCCCTGGCCGCCGGCGGCCAGCGCCTTGCGGTAGAAGGCGTTGGAGGCCTCCGCGGTGGAAAAGCCGGCGTACTGGCGGATGGTCCAGGGCTTCACCGCGTACATGGTGGGCTGCGGCCCGCGCAGGAAGGGCTCGAAGCCCGGCAGCGTATCGGCGTGCGGCAGGCCGGCAGTGTCGGCTGCGGTATAGAGCGGCTTCACCGTCAGGCCTTCCGGCGTCACCCAGTTCAGCTTCTGCAGATCCCCGTCCGGAGCCTGCTTGGCGGCCGCCTTGTTCCAGGCCTCGAGGTCAGGCTGCGGATAGACGGGCGGGTTGGCGTTCGACATGGCAAAGCTCTCCGGTACTAGGGGGCCGCTCCTGGACGGCCCGGCAGATTCGCATGGAACGCGGACATCCTCCGCGCTCGCTTGGCACCGCATGCGGCAACCGCCAGGCCGGAGCGGGCACGGGCCGGCTGCGGCGGGACGCGACGACAAGGCCGTCCGCGGAGCTTCCCGCAGACGGCCGCCGACGCTCCCGTGCGGCGCAGTCCCTCTCATGTTCCCCTGGCATTGACTGCCGCGAGGTCTCCCATGCTACGCCGCACAACGGAAACCACCTTGACTTCGGTTCGCGGCAGATAATACTGTATCCATAATTATGAATGCAACGTCGGGGTGA
This sequence comes from Azoarcus sp. TTM-91, assembly GCF_012911025.1. GTDB lineage: Bacteria > Pseudomonadota > Gammaproteobacteria > Burkholderiales > Rhodocyclaceae > Azoarcus. The sequence continues at coordinate 11,564 of NZ_WUEI01000089.1, forward strand.
GATCGGGCCCGGAAGCGGTTATCCTTGCGCGTCCCGTTTCGCCAGCCCTGCCGTTTCCACGCCATGACCGCGTCCCGCATCGCTCCGCTCGCGCTGTACCAGGAAGTCGCCGAACGACTGCGCCAGCGCATCTTCTCCCACGAACTGCCGCCCGGCACCTGGGTAGACGAACAAGCGCTGGCCGAACAGTACGGCATCTCCCGCACGCCGCTGCGCGAGGCACTGAAGGTGCTGGCCTCCGAAGGACTGGTTACGCTGAAGCCGCGCCGGGGCTGTTATGTGACCGAGATCTCGGAACGCGACCTGGATGAGGTCTTCACCATCATGGCGCTGCTGGAAGGCGAATGCGCCCGCAGTTCCGCCGCCCGCGCCAGCGCCGCCGAACTCGAGGAACTCCAGGACATACACCGGGACCTGGAACGCGCCGCCGCGGCCGAGGACATCGACCGCTTCTTCGAGGCCAACCAGGCCTTCCACCACCGCGTCCAGGCGCTGGCGGACAACCGCTGGCTGCTGCAGGTGATCGAGGATCTGCGCAAGGTCATCAAGCTGTCGCGCCACCACTCGCTGTTCTCGGAAGGCCGGCTGGAGCAGTCCCTGGCCGAGCACCGCGACATCCTGGACGCCCTGCTCGCCCGCGATGCGGATGCCGCCGAGGCGCGCATGCGCGAGCACATCAGCAGCGGCCGCGCGGCGCTCGCCCGCATCGCCGAAGCGCGCAACCGCGCCGCCTGAAAGCCTGCGGCTGAACGCCTGGCGGAAACGCCTCAGGCGGCGGTGGCAGGCGCCGCCACCGCCCCGCCCTCTTCCCGCGTCACCAGCACCTGGTCGATGCGGTAGTTGTCGATGTCCACCACCTCGAACTTGTAGCCGTGGTAGCGCACGAAGTCGGTGCGCTTGGGCACCTTGCGCAGCATGTACATCAGGAAACCGGCGATGGTTTCGTAGTTCTGGAAGCCCTCGAACACTTCGATGTGCAGTGCCTGCATCACATCCTCGATGGGCGTCACGCCGTCGATCAGCCAGGAATGGTCGTCGCGCTGCACGATCAGCTCTTCCTGGAAAGGGCTCACCAGGTCGCCCATCACCGTGTTCATCACGTCCTGCAACGTCAGCAGGCCGACCACCAGGGCGTATTCATTCACCACCAGGCCAAAGCCTTCCTTGTCGTCGCGGAAGCGCTCCAGCGCCTCGACCAGCGTCAGCGTGTCCGGCAGCATCAACACCTTGCGCACGATGGGCTGGGTGCGCAGCGACAGATCCTGTCCAGTAACGATGCGCGGCAGGATGTCCTTCACGTCTACATAGCCGATCACGCTGTCTATGGTGCTCTCGCACACCGGGAACTTGCCGTGCGGGTGCTCGGCGATCTTGCGCCGTATGCTCTCCTCCGACTCGCCCAGGGTGAGGTAGACAATGCTTTCGCGCGCGGTCATCGCCGACGGCACGATGCGCGAATCCAGCTCGAACACATTGGTGATCAGGTGCTGCTCCTGCTTCAGCAGCACGCCGGCCTGGGCACCGGCATCCGCCATGGCGACGATGTCGTCGGCGGTGATGTCGTCCGGCCGCGCATTGGGAACGCCGAGCAGGCGGAACAGCCAGTTGGCGAGGCCGTTGAACACCCACACCAGCGGCGCGAACAGCCACATGCACAGCTGCATCGGCCGCACGATGGCCACCGCCACCCGCTCCGGCCGCACCATGGACAAGCGCTTGGGCATCAGGTCGGCGAAGAGCACGAACAGCGAGGTCACGAAGATGAAGGAGATGATGAAGCTGGCGGTGCCCAGCGCCGGGCCGTCATACACCGACACCAGCGCCGCCTCGACGTAGGGCGACAGCGCCTGGTCGCCGACGATGCCGCCGAGAATGGCCACCGCGTTGAGGCCGATCTGCACCACGGTAAAGAAGTTGCCCGGGCTGTCCTGCAGCTGCAGGACCCGCGCGGCGCCGGCGTGGCCGCCATCGGCCATCAGCCGCAGCTTGATCTTGCGCGACGCGGCCAGCGAGATTTCCGACAGCGAGAAGAAGGCGCTGACGGCGATGAGAAGCAGGATGAGCAGCAGATTGTTGAACAAAGACACGGGAAGGACTCCTTGCGGGACCACCCGTTCCGGCATCCGGCCGGAGCGGCGATACCCGCCTGGAGTCTATCACCGCGCCCTTCAGCCCGTCTGCGCCGACGCGCCCGTCATGTCCGCCGGCACCACCCAGCGGGCGTATTGCTCTTCGTTCACGTAGCCGCTGGCGAGCGCCGCCTCGCGCAGGCTCAGGCCTTCGTGGTGCGCCTTCTTGGCGATCTCGGCGGCGCGGTCGTAGCCGATGTGGCGGTTGAGCGCAGTGACCAGCATCAGATTGGCCTCCAGATGCTCCTGGATGCGCGCGTAGTCCGGTTCGATGCCAGCCGCGCAATGCTCGCGGAAAGCCGCGCAGGCGTCGGCCAGCAGGGCGATGCTCTCCAGCACGTTGTGCGCCATCACCGGCTTGTAGACGTTGAGCTGGAAGTTGCCCTGGGTGCCGGCGAAGGCCACGGTGGCGTCGTTGCCGAACACCTGGGCGCAGACCATGGTGAGCGCCTCGCACTGGGTGGGGTTGACCTTGCCCGGCATGATGGACGAGCCCGGCTCGTTCTCCGGGATGCGCAGCTCGCCGATGCCGCAGCGCGGGCCGCTGGCGAGCCAGCGCACGTCGTTGGCCATCTTCATCAGCCCGCCGGCCAGGGTGCGCAGGGCCGCGGAGGTCTGCACCAGTGCGTCATGGGCGGACAGGGCGAAGAACTTGTCCGGCGCGCTGCGGAAGGGCTGGCCGGTGAGGCGGGCGAGGATGGCGGCGGCGCTGTCGCCGAAGCGCGGATGGGCGTTCAGCCCGGTGCCGACGGCGGTGCCGCCGATGGCGAGGTCGTGCAGCCCTGGCAGCGCCGCATGCACCGCTGCGAGGCCGAAATCGATCTGCGCCACCCAGGCGCCGATCTCCTGGCCCAAGGTTACCGGCGTGGCGTCCTGCAGGTGGGTGCGGCCGGTCTTGACCACGCCGCGGAAGGCGGCGGCACGTTCGGCCAGGGTGTCGCGCAGCGCGGTCACCGCGGGAAAGAGGCGCTCCTGCAGCTCGCCCACCACCGCCAGATGCATCGCGGTCGGGAAGGTGTCGTTGGAGGACTGGCCGCGATTGACGTGGTCGTTGGGGTGCACCGGCGACTTGCTGCCCAGCTCGCCGCCGGCCAGCTCGATGGCGCGGTTGGCGATCACCTCGTTGGCGTTCATGTTGGACTGGGTGCCGGAGCCGGTCTGGAACACCACCAGCGGGAAGTGATCGTCCAGCGCGCCGGCGATCACCTCGTCCGCCGCGCGCACGATCTGCGCGGCGATGGGCGCCGGCAGCTCGCCCAGCTCGGCGTTGGCCTGGGCGGCGGCCTTCTTCAGCAGGCCGAAGGCGCGGATCATCGGCCGCTGCCAGCGGAAACGGCTGACGCCTATCGGGAAGTTGTGCACCGAGCGCTGCGTCTGCGCGCCCCAGTAGCGGTCGGCGGCGACTTCCACCGGCCCCATGGAATCGGTTTCGATACGACTGCTGGCCATGTTCTTTCCTCTCTGGTCGGGATGCAGGTTCCCGGTTGGACGGCGGGGCCACGCGGGGATTCCCGCCACATCCGTCCGCATCCGGCCTGCCGCTGGAGCCCGGCCGCCCCGTCGCGGCCGACGCGGGCCGGCCAGCGCCTCAGCGCGCGGAGTGGCGAGTCGGCTATCATACCCGGCCCATACGAAGGCGTACGGAACCCCCTCGGCCCTCCTGCGCCGCCCACCCACCTCTGTGCGGACCCCGAAGATGAGCGGAAGCATCCTGACCGAAACCGTGGACGGCATCGCCACCGTCACCCTGTCCAACCCGGCCAAGCTCAACGCGGTGGACCTGGCCATGTGGCACGGCCTGCGCGCCAGCATGCAGACGCTGTCGGCCGAGCCGGGGCTGCGCTGCGTGATCCTGCGCGGTGCCGGCGACCAGGCCTTCGCCGCCGGCGGCGACATCGAGGAATTCCTCCGCGTGCGCGCCACGGTGGATGACGCCCTGCGCTACCACGAGGACGGCGTCGCCGCCGCGCTGGCCGCGGTGCGCGACTGCCCGGTGCCGACGGTGGCGGCGATCAGCGGCGCCTGCATCGGCGGCGGGCTGGAGATCGCCGGCTGCTGCGACCTGCGCATCGCCGGCGAGTCCGCCCGCTTCGGCGCGCCGATCAACAAGCTGGGCTTCTCCATGTATCCGGGCGAAATGGCCGGCTTGCTGGCGCTGGTCGGCCCGGCGGTGGTGCTGGAGATCCTGCTGGAGGGCCGCATCCTGGGCGCGGCGGAGGCCCTGCAGAAAGGCCTGCTGACCCGGGTCGTCGGCGATGGCGCGGTGTTCGATGAAGCCCAGGCCAGTGCCCGCCGCATCGCCGCCGGCGCGCCCGGCGTCGCCCGCGCCCACAAGGCCTGGGCCCGCCGGCTGCAGTCGGCCGAGCCGCTGAGCGGGGCGGAAAAGCGCGCCGCCTTCGATTTCCTGGACACCGAGGATTACCGCGAAGGCCTGGCCGCCTTCCTGGAAAAGCGCAAGCCGGTTTTCAGCGGCCGCTGAACCGCGGTCGGCCAGCCGGAGGAGCGCGGCGCCCGCCCGCTACACACCCGGGTCCGCACCGCCACCCACAACGCAGCCGCCGGCTCAAGCCGGCCGCCGCGCCGCTGCCGCCACTTCCAGCAGCGCGGCAACGTCCATGTGCCGCTCCACCGTATCCGCCAGGCGATCCAGATCCGCCTCCCGCCGCGCCGCCAGATCGACCCGCTCCAGTTCCTTTGCCCCGGCCCAGCCCAGCAGCGCGGCCAGCGCGTCCGGATGGTCGAACAGGCCGTGCAGATAGCTGCCCAGCACCTGGCCATCCGGTGACAGCGCGCCATCGCTGCGGCCGTCGCAGAACGCCACCGCCGGCCGCACCAGCGCCGGGCCGCGGCTCACACCCATGTGGATCTCGTAGCCGCTCACCGCCGGCGCCCCCGGCAGGGCCAGCCTGCCGGCAACGTTGGCCAGCTGCTTCTCCCGCTCCAGCACCGTCTCCATGTCCAGCAGCCCGAGGCCGGCCACCCGCGCCGGCCGGCCTTCCAGGCCCAGCGGATCATCCAGCGCGGTGCCCAGCATCTGGAAGCCGCCGCAGATGCCGATCAGCTTGCCGCCGTAGCGCAGATGCCGGCGTATCGCCGCCTCCCAGCCCTGGGCACGCAGCCAGGCGAGGTCGGACTGCACGCTCTTGGAACCGGGCAGCACGATGAGGTCGGCCGGTGGAATCGGCTGGCCCGGCCCCACCCACTGGAAATCCACCTGGGGATGCAGGCGCAGCGCGTCCAGGTCGGTGTGGTTGGACACCCGCGGGTACACCGGCGCCACCACCCGCAGCGCCGCCCGCTCCGGCGCCACGCCGCCGCCGGCCACCGCATCCTCGGCGTCGAGGAAGAGGCCATGCAGATAGGGCAGCACGCCCAGTACCGGCCGCCCCGTCCTCGCTTCCAGCCAGTCCAGGCCGGACTGCAGCAGGCCGATGTCGCCGCGGAAGCGGTTGATGACGAAGCCCTTGACCCGCGCCTGCTCCGACGGCGACAGCAGCTCCAGCGTGCCGACCAGGTGGGCGAAAACACCACCACGGTCGATGTCCGCCACCAGGATCACCGGCACGTCCGCCGCCTCGGCAAAGCCCATGTTGGCGATGTCGCGGTCGCGCAGGTTGATCTCCGCCGGGCTGCCGGCGCCCTCGACCAGCACGCAGTCGTAGGCCGCCTCCAGCCGCCGCCAGGAGGCCAGCACCGCCGCCATCGCGGTGGGCTTGTAGCAGTGGTAGTCGCGCGCCGAAAGGTCTGCCACCGCCTTGCCGTGGATGATGACCTGGGCACCAATGTCCGACGAGGGCTTGAGCAGCACCGGGTTGAAGTCGGTGTGCGCCGGCACGCCGGCGGCCAGCGCCTGCAGCGCCTGGGCGCGGCCGATCTCGCCGCCATCCACCGTCACCGCCGAGTTCAGCGCCATGTTCTGCGGTTTGAACGGCGCCACCCGCAGCCCGCGCCGGCGCAGCGCCCGGGCCAGGCCGGCCACCAGCGTGCTCTTGCCGGCGTCGGAAGTCGTGCCCTGCACCATCAGGGCCGCAGCCTTGGACATCGCGTAGAATCTCCTGCCTCGTCGAGGGGCGGCATTATCGCCCGTACGGGCCGCGCGGCGACGCTCCGCACACGGATGCGACATGGGCTCGGTCCGGCGGAGCCGCCTTGGGACACCGCGAAGGCCACCCAAGCTCGCCCAATAATTCCGCCGCCGCCATCCGCCCCGACACGCCCGCCCCGATAC